>CAKRCJ010000114.1 GCA_934307185.1 uncultured Roseburia sp. | reverse complement strand
CTTAATCATATAGGTGGTTGTCGTTTTTCCTTTTGTTCCGGTAATTCCGATTGTCTTTAATTTTTCTGCCGGATGGTTGAAATATGCTGCTGACATGCATGCCAAAGCATAGCGGGTATTTTCCACACGGATAACAGTCACATGCTCCGGGACTTTCACATCCTTTTCTACGATGACTGCTGCCGCTCCTTTTGCAACAACATCCGGGATAAATTCATGTGCATCTTTCACACTGCCGGAAATACATACAAAAACAGAATTATTTTCTACTTTTCTGGAATCATAAACAAGTGTGCCAACCTCTGTATTCACATCTCCCTGCACCAGCTCATATGGCATACGCTCTAATAAATCAATTAATTTCATTTGAATGAACCTCTTCTTTCTTCCTGCTGTCTAAATTTCAATCTCACCCTCAAATACTGTCGTTGCCGGACCTGTCATAAAAATATGATTTGTCTTTTCGTCATATTCAATGCTAAGGTCACCGCCGAGCAGATGCACAAGCACTTTATTGTCTGTATATCCGTTTAAAATGCATGCCATAACGCTCGCACAGGTTCCGGTTCCACAGGCTAATGTCTCTCCGGAGCCACGCTCCCATACTCTCATATTCATCTCCGAGCGGCTGATTAGCTGTACAAACTCTGTGTTGACACGCTTTGGAAATACCTTATGGTTTTCAAAATATGGTCCGACCTTTTCAATCTCTAACTCTTTCGTACTTGGAACAAACACAACCGCGTGTGGATTACCCATGGATACACAGGTCATTCTCCATTCTTTTCCTGCCACTTCAATCGGCTCATCTATCACACGTTCTTTTTCCGAAACCACCGGTATATCTGCCGGTGTTAAAATTGGCTCGCCCATATCCACTTTTACAAGTGTAACTTTACCATTTTCCACCGTAAGGTCTAAATACTTAATTCCTGCTTCAGTCTCAATGGAAATCTGTGTCTTATCCGTCATGTGATGGTCGTAAACATACTTTGCCACACACCGTATTCCGTTTCCGCACATCACTCCATCGGAACCATCTGCATTATACATTCTCATAAAAAAATCAGCTTTATCGGAAGGACAGATTAAAATCAATCCGTCCGAACCAATTCCAAAATGTCTGTCACTTACTATCTGTGCTGCTTTTTCCGGGTTCTCTATCTTCTCTTCGAGGCAATTTACATATACATAATCATTTCCACAGCCATGCATTTTCGTGAATTTCATAATTATCTCCTTTTGCATTTCGTTTTTATACTAATTTTATTATACTCAACACTATTTAAAACAAATATGAATTCTGTGCGAAAAAATATTGCAAATTGTGCGTTTCTAACGTAAACTAAAAAATAACAGTGGCGAAAGAAGGAATTGCTTCATGAATGAATATGAAAAAACCGGATATCTGAACACCAATTTTAAAATGTTCCATTTAACTGATACGAAAAAAAAGGACTTTTCCTTTCATTATCATGATTTTAACAAAATACTCATTTTTTTAAGCGGGGATGTGACTTATACCATCGAGGGCCGTTCTTATGACCTGAAGCCAAATGATGTTGTATTTGTCAATGCCGGCGAAGTCCACCGCCCGGTCATTCACAGTGATGCCGCCTACGAAAGAATTATTATATATGTTTCACCGGATTTTTTACAATCCTATCAAAGTGAAAATACAGACTTAAATCTCTGCTTTAAAAAAGCACATGAAGAACAGTCCCATGTTTTACGTGTCAACTCCTTTGGCACGAGAAAGCTTGGAGCAGTTACAAACGAATTAGAGCACTCCCTGCATGACACAGATTATGCAAATGAGCTGTATCATACCCTCCTTTTTTTAGAGTTTATGATACAGCTCAACCGTGCTGCCATTCATGACAATATTCACTATATTAGTAATTCTTCTTCCAATGAAAAAGTGCTTGCAATCCTCGATTATTTAAACTCCCACCTCACGGAGGAGATAACTATCGACTTTCTTGCAAAGCACTTTTACCTAAGCCGTTATTATCTGATGCACACGTTCAAGGAAGAGACCGGCTATACCATTGGGAGTTATCTCTCCACGAAGCGTCTCCTTCTTGCCAAAGATTTTATCCGGAATGGAATGCCAATCACACAGGCATGCTTCGAATGTGGTTTTAAAAACTATTCCACATTTTCACGCGCCTACAAAAAATGCTTTGGGGAGTCTCCCCGCGATTTGCACGCAAAAGATACTCCCCCGGTATAATTTATTTTTACTTTTATACTCTCTCTGCCATGGCATTCATCAGTGTAGGTATCATCTGCTTCTTTCTGGAGATAATGCCCTCCAAAAGAATGCCCTTTTCGTTCTCCTCTTTATCAAAGGCTTCCGCGAGGATTTTTCCAGCGTCGTGTCCCTCAAAGATAACTTTTGAGGACTCCTCCAAAATATCGGTCAGCATCACATACACCATGTCGAGACGTTTCTCGCCCAACACTTCCTTCATGAATGGACGAAGCTTCTCTCCTACTTTATCCAGCTCTTCCCTGCTCATTGCACTAATCTGTGCAACGCCGAAATCTGTCTCATCTGTATGGAATACTTTAAAATCAGAATAAAAAATTTCTTCTGTTGTCTTATTTTTAAAATCACTTCCCGCTTTAAACATGTTCTTTGCATGTACTTCAATGTCTACACCGGCAATCTCTGCAAGTGCCTCTGCCGCAAGAATATCAAGCTGCGTACAGGTCGGTGAACGGAACATTAAGGTATCGGAAAGAATTGCCGAAAGTAAAAGTCCTGCAATATGCTGCGGAATTTCCACTGCTTTCTCCTGGAACATCTGATAAATAATCGTAGATGTACATCCAAGCGGCTGGTTTCTGAAATAAACCGGCGAAATCGTCTCAAGGCTTCCTAATCTGTGGTGGTCTATGATTTCTAGTATCTCTGCCTCGTTAATATTGTCTACCGCCTGTGATTTTTCGTTATGGTCTACCAGAATGATCTGTTTTTTCTGCATGCTCATCAAATTACGTCTGGAAACCATTCCGATGTAATTCCCATTTTCATCTAAAATTGGGAAATCACGGTGTCTGATTTTTGACATTGTCTCTTTGACATCATCCACATAGTCATCAATATCGAACGTAATCAGATGCTCTTTTGTCATAAATTCCTTAATTGGCATACTCTGATTAATCAGACGCGCAATGGAAAAGGTATCATATGGCGTTGTAATGATGATACAGTCTTTTTTGTCTGCCATCTGAATGACCTCCGGGTCCACCTCAAAACCACAGCCGACAATAATACAGCTCGCATTGCACTCTAATGCTTTAATCTGCACCTCTTTTTTAGAGCCTAAGATTACCATGTCGTCGGCTTCCATAAACTCGGCTAAATATTCCGCGTTTGAGGCACCTATCACTACTTTTCCCCGGACAAAATAGGCATGTTCATTTCCCGCAATGATATTGCCGTCTAATGTCTCTGCGATGTTTTTAAACTGTGTTCTTGCTTTTGATAACACATGATTATCGTAAACATCCATGTAGGAGGTTGCAATATCCTTTGTAACAATAACACCTTCTAACTTGCCAAGGCGGTTTGTTACCGGAAGTGTTACAACGTCTAATTTTTTCATGGTTTCCCATGCCTTTTTCAACGAAATCTGTGAACTTACACCTGCTGTCTTACGGATGGAAATATCCTTCAGCTGTGCGCCTACATCTGTAATGAGTTCTGGATCTTCCACCTTAAAATAATCTAATACATACCGGGTTTCTTCACTAATCGTGCCTGCACGTTTTGGCACATACTCACGTTCTCCTAACTGATTTTTCAAATACGCATATGAGATAGCTGCACAGATAGAATCTGTATCCGGATTTTTATGTCCTACTACCCATACCTTTTTTGGTTCAATATTCATATCTTCCTCACTTCTCTATTCCTATTGTTCCCCAAAAGCTTATTGTATATTATGTTCCACAATGTGCCTGCTTTTTCTTCCCCTTAAAATATTCCAAAAGAATGTAAAATAAATACGACTAACACGATAAAGTTAACAATGGAAAACCATGACAGTACCTTCACAAAACCTTTTACAGAGTTTATCCCCTTTTCCATCTCATCCATTTTTTCAATCTTAGAGTCAAATTCATTAAAAAGGTCCTGTATATTGCGGTAACATTTTACGTTCTCTGAATGAACTTTGTCCGAAAGCTCTGACTTGATTGTATCTATCTGTGTCGTTGCACTCTCTAATAATGCCTTTACTTCTGCAATCTGCTCATCACTGAGCTTTTTATTAGCTGCCGTCTGTTCTTCGATGAACTGTCTGCTTGCAGTCGCCTGTTCTTCGATAAACTTTCTGCTTGCTGCCAACTGGTCCTCACCGAGCTTTTTATTGACGATAATCTGCTCATTCACAAGCTTGCGGTTTGCTGCCATCTGCTCGTCTCCCGCCTGCTTTACTTCTTCCACTTCTTTTGAAACAGTAACCTCAATCTCTGACATCTTTGCAGTTACTTTTGCAGCAAGCTCGTCTACTTTACGGCTGAAATCAAAAATAATCTTATCTGCCTCTTCCTGCCGCTCGGTTAAGATTTGCTCTAATTCCTGCGCCTTATCTTCGCGTTCGCTTACTAAACTCTGCAATTCCTGTACTTTGCTCTCCTTTGATGCTAAAAGGCTTTGCAGCTGCTTTGCTTTTTCCCTGAATTCATCAATCTGGCTTAATAAGAAATCTTCTTTTTCCACTTTTCTCTGTGTCCTTTCCCCATTGTGTACCTTGTTCTTTGCGTGTACTGTTTTATTTTCTTTTACAGACTCATGCATCTCCTGTTTGTCTGATTTCTTTTGTCTTGGGTCAATCTGCGCTATCCGCTTTAACAGATGTGCCATTTACGCTTCCTCCCACAGTCAAATATTTCCATAAAAACCTACTTCATTGTATCATTAGCTCTTTTTATTGTAAAGTAGAACAAAATGCAACAAAGCGGCTCTTTTTTCGAGCCGCTTTGTAAAGAAAGGGATTATTTTTTATTTTACCATTGTTCGCTACACATGCTTTGCATGGAAGTTTTTACTTACACAATTTTTTAAATTCGTCCGCTACGAACTGGACTTTTGTACCAACGACTACCTGAACGGCTTTTTTGCTTGGCCGGATTACACCTGCCACCCCTGCAGATTTAATCTTCTTTTCATCGACAATTGTGCTGTCTTTTACTTCAAGACGAAGTCTTGTAATACAGTTATCAATGCTTGTAACATTTTCTGCACCGCCGACGCCCTCTAAAATAATGGCTGCCACTGCGGTATAGTCATTATTTCCAAGCTCTGCTTTTTTCTCTGCCTCTACATCATCATCTTCCCTGCCCGGAGTCTTTAAATCAAACTTCACGATAGCAAAACGGAATACAACATAGAATACAATAAATGCTGCAATTCCAAGCGGAATAATCAACCATGTTCTCTGTGCTGCCGGAAGGGAAGCAGAGAAAAGAAGGTCGGTTGCTCCTGCGGAAAAGCTGAAGCCTGCCCTGAAGCCTAACGCAACGGTAATTACGGTAAAGATACCATATAATAATGCATATACAACATAAAGTCCTGGTGCAAGGAACATGAAACCGAATTCGAACGGCTCTGTAACACCACAGACAAATGCACAAAGTGCTGCGGAAGCAACCAGTCCGATAGCAACTTTTTTCTTATTGCTCTTTGCGGTATGAACCATGGCAAGTGCCGCACCCGGAATACCAAACATCATACATGGGAAGAATCCTGACATGTACATTCCAAGGCTCCAGGATACATCCGCTGATGTCTCGCCAGCCCAGAAGTGCTGTAAATCACCAAGTCCGATTGTCTCAAACCAGAATACATTGTTCAACGCATGATGCAAACCGGTCGGAATTAATAATCTGTTTAAGAATGCATAAATACCTGCGCCGACTGCTCCAAGTCCTACGATAGACTCTCCGACTGCAACTAAAACTCCAAATAATACCGGCCATACAAATAATAAAATTGCAGATACGATAATGGATACAACACCGGCTACAATTGCCACACAGCGTTTGCCACTGAAGAATGATAACCAATCCGGCAGCTTGGTTCCTTTGAACTTATTGTAACAGGTTGCACCGATAATACCGGCCAGAATACCGATAAACGGATTGGCAATCTTATTGAATGCAAGTGTCTTTGTTGCATCGTCAGCAATTGCCGGCATCAAGGTTGTGACAACTCCTGTGGAAAGAAGATTTGTAATCATAAGCCAGGATGCTAAAGCTGCAAGCGCTGCTGTACCATCATTGTCATCTGCCATTCCAACACCGACACCGATAACAAAAAGGATTGCCATGTTGTCGAGTAACGCTCCACCTGCTTTTACGAGGAAGAAACCTATCATCTGAATAATACCGGTTACTTCACCACCCTGCATGGTGGAAGGACAAAGAGCATACCCAATACCCATTAATATACCACAGATTGGTAGACATGCTACCGGAAGCATTAACGCTTTTCCCAGTTTCTGCAAATACTTCATCATACTAAAAGCTCCTCCTTTTTTTATAATCCCTTTTATTTTATGCCGCATACTAACGGCTAAAATACGTGCCTTGCTGATTTATTTTTTTAAAATCAGTACCGTATCCCCCGGATTTACCTGTGAGCCTGTCACAGCATTCACAGACTGATACTCCGGCGTGTTACACACGACGACAGGTGTAATTGTATCATAGCCGGCTGCCTTCACTGCCGCCAAATCTACGGAAATCAATAAATCGCCTTTTTTCACCAAATCACCATTTGCCCTGTGTGCTTCAAAATACTCTCCTTTTAAAGCCACCGTGTCCAGTCCGATATGAATTAACAGCTCTGCCCCATCGACTGTTGTCATACTCACGGCATGCTTTGTGTCAAAAATCATCTCAATTTTTCCATCCGCCGGTGCATAAATCTTTCCCTCTGACGGAATAATCGCAACACCTTTTCCTAAGATTTCATCTCCGAACGTCGGGTCGCTCACTTCCTTAATCGCAACCGCTTCCCCCTTCACCGGAGAACCAATTTCAATATCC
>CAKRCJ010000113.1 GCA_934307185.1 uncultured Roseburia sp. | reverse complement strand
CGTAGATTTCTGAGCCCGGATATACAAATCCTCTTGATTTTGCCAGTGCTACGATTTTGTCCATCGTTTTTTCCATAATAAATTCCTCACATTCTATTTTTATTATTGTTCCGCAATTTTTCAATCACGTTATTTACTCTTTCGTCTGTAACTTATTTATAAATAATATAGGTATAAGTATCTGCGCCATACTCGTCTCCCGACAGATTTGTAATTGTATCTGCTGTTTCCGGCTGCTCAGTGCCAATAATCACTTCACCTATAATTGCATCTTCGTCCTGCGCTTCCCCGGCATCTTCTAACAAAGCAGACTCCTCTGTCGAAACCTCCTCTGCTTCTGTTTTCCAGGTTTCCTCAATTCCAGTGCCTTTTTTAATGGAAACGGTATCTTTACCGGTGACCGTCACATTCTCGCAGGAAACATACAAAATCTTTCCGTCGATTTTCACATCTGCATTTGCCTTAATAATGACAACCTTCAAATCCTCCTGCGAAATAACATCCTCTTTTGCAACACCATAGGTTCCATCGTCTGACACCCCCGCAAAATCGGCATCGAAATCATATCCGGCAGCCATTGCCTGCACAATTTTGCCCTGATATAGCTCTACACCGTTAAATGCAGTATAATCGTCAACTGTTTTGTATTCCATTTCCAGTTTTGCACTTCCATCACCCGCTGAAACGGACTGTACTTTGACCGCATCTTTTCCATAATCTGCGTTGTAGCCTGCAACTTTGGACTCCACATAGTCCTTTAACTCTGCCTCATCATAGTAAGCCTGGTCAAAGGTCTCCACATCTACCGATATTACTTTTCCGTTTTTTGTCACATAAACAGTATCCGTATCCGCCTGAAGTTTTGTACTGCACCCGGCTAGCATCCCGGCACATAAAACCAGACCAAGTCCGATACACCCTAATCTTTTCATGACACAAACTCCATTCTTTTTTCACGTTTCATTTACAATTTTATAACTGTAAATGCTAATCTCCGATATTATACAATTTTTAAGTGACGATTTCAAGATGGAACAGATACAGAAACAGAAAGCTCTTCTAAAATTTTTAAAGATTTGAAAGAATGATGAATATGCTTTTTCGTATATTCCTGCATAATCTGCTGCAATTCTTTTAAAACCTGTGGTGAAACAGAAAATGTGTACAGTTTTTCCACCCGGGACGAAATAATATACTGCATGGTATATATCGTTGAGTCCTGTATTTTCCGATAACCGGATAATAAATTTTTATTTAACGGCTCCCTTTTCATCTTTTCCATGCATTGGATGCATAACACCCTTGCCTCGTCTGCTGAAAACCAGAAAAGTTCTTTTTCTTCGTTACATTTTGCACACGCAAAAACATTCGGTGCTTCCCCATTGATTGCAAGTGCCTTACATTCAAAAATAACCCTCACCAGCTCATTGTCAAAGGAAGTACTTTCCAATGCCCGGAGAGACTGATATAAAAGCTTTAGCATTTCGAGTTCATCATTATTTTCCTGACAGTAATAATCGGCAAATTCCAGAAAGTAAAACCCATAGTAAGCCGCCACAAACTGAACCGTCAGTTCTCTGAAATAGTTTTGAATTGTCACTTTGGAAACAGTATATGTAGAACGTCCTTCAAAAAGCTCAAACTCTCCAAAAGAAAAAGGATTGGTTGCAGCTAAAAACTGACTGTTCGGTTTTCTTGCCCCTCTGGCAAATGCTGTAATCTTTCCTCTTTCTTTTGTAAGCAGTGTTATTCTTTTGTCATATTCTCCAATTGGCATCGCATTTAAAACCATGCCCGTCACTATCAGGTTTTGTCCCATTCTGCCTTACTTCCTGCTCTTCTCTTTCTTCACATACTTTCAGATAGTCGTTAATTTTTCCTGTTTCCCAAAATGTATTCCAGGTTTCCTCCATCGTTTTTTCCTCCTGCTTTCTGATATACATAGGATTTGCGATGAAGGAAACCTTATACACGTTAAATATTGGAAGCTTTTATATTTCGTCTTTATTGTATCCAAAATTTTTAATTAAAAAGTCGCTGTCTCTCCAGTCTTTTTTCACTTTTACCCAGAGTTTTAAATTGACTTTTGTATCCAAAAGACGCTCAATCTCATAGCGCGCATTGCTTCCGATTTTTTTGAGCATTGCACCGCCTTTTCCAATCACAATTCCTTTGTGCGACTCACGCTCGCATACGATGGTCGCATCAATGTCGATGATGTTCTGTCCTTTTCTCTCTTTCATCTGGTCGATATATACCGCTATGCCGTGAGGAATTTCATCATCCAATGCATGCAGTGCCTTCTCACGGATAATTTCTGCCACAATTGCACGTTCCGGCTGGTCGGTAACAGTATCCTCATCATAAAACTGTGGTCCATATGGCAGATATTTAAAAATCATGTCAATTACGGTATCCAGGTTTTTCGCACGGAGTGCGGAAGCCGGAATAATCTCTGCGAAATCATACACTTTACGGTAAGTATCAATATATTCGATAACTTTTTCTTTGTCTACGGTGTCGACTTTATTGATAACTAAAATAACCGGTGTCTTTACCTTCTTTAACTGCTCAATAATATGCTGCTCCCCTGCGCCGATAAAATTAGAAGGCTCTACCAGCCATAGAATAACATCCACTTCATTTAAGGTATGCTCTGCAACATTTACCATATATTCGCCGAGTTTATTCTTTGCTTTATGAATTCCCGGTGTATCTAAAAATACAATCTGTCCTCTCTCCATATCCGTATAAACCGTCTGGATACGATTTCTTGTTGTCTGCGGTTTATTGGATGTAATCGCAATTTTCTGTCCAATCAAGTGATTCATCAATGTAGACTTTCCAACATTTGGTCTTCCGATAATTGTTACAAATCCCGATTTAAAACTTGCGTTCATATGTTCTCCTTTATCTCTCATTCAAATACTTAAGTTCTTCAAACATCTCTTTCTGTTCTTTTAATGCCTCTTCATTTCCGACAACGCATAGATTTTCTTCTTTTAAAACGGATGCAATCATATCATGCAGATTTCTTATGTCCGCTGCGGTTGCCCCAATCACCTGATTACGTTCTCTCTGCAGTTCTTCATAGGAAATATTCTGCAGATAAGCTGCCATGGAACGCTCTCCCTTGCTGCTTGGGTTCATCGGAACATCCATATCACTGATGGTTCCAATAATATACTTTGTCATATCCCGTTCCTCTGCATCAAACTGGGCAATATATTCCGGAATTTTGTCATAAATTTCATTTGTTTTCTCTAAATTCGGGTCACGATAGGACACGAAATACGTATCCCCATTCCGCATATAGCCGTTCATGCAGCCGTAAGCACCGCCTTTTACACGGACATTAATCCACAGATAATCGTACTCCATAATCACCTTTAAAATGCGGAGTGCGCCATTGTAATCGTATCCATGTGCCCTGAAATTGCCTGCTCTTGCCACATACTGTACCTGGGAAGCATCCATAAATCCTTCGTTTTTCTTTACCGGTACAATTGCTGCCACCTTTTTTCCTGCCTTTGCCTCATATAACTTCGGCAGGAAGCCTTCCAGCTCTTT
Organism: uncultured Roseburia sp.; assembly: GCA_934307185.1. Lineage (GTDB taxonomy): Bacteria > Bacillota > Clostridia > Lachnospirales > Lachnospiraceae > Roseburia. The sequence continues at coordinate 3,546 of CAKRCJ010000113.1, read as the reverse complement.
TTTTGCAATCTCTAAGCCGCTTTCATCACAGGTAACGCTTACCATTAAATTTCCTGCGGTAAAAATACTTTCTACCATTGCCTGCAATTTTTTAATAAGCATTTCCTTTCGTTTTTCAAAATTCTCCTCTAACTCACATAACAACTGATAGAAGGTAATCGTATCCCGGTAAACTGCCGCTTTGGAAAAATAAGTCATTGCTCTTGTGGAAGCTACAGAATGTCCTGCCGAGCTGATGCTTACCTGAAGTCTTGATTTTAATTCTGCAATAATTTCATAGAGACGTTTTTCATTACTTATATCGGAAGAAAACAGCATTTCCTCCATCAAATGTACAGCGTCTTTTAATTTATCATAAAGTGCCTTTGTACGGACTTCAAATTTTACTTCATAATCGTCTTTGTCTCTCACACTCGGATAGACACCAATAGTACTTCCAATTCCACCGGTATGAATATTCACTTCATTTGCAAAATCTGCAAACGAATAATTTTTTGTGTCCACATATCCTAGCACTCCTTTTAAGATGCCAAGATATGGAATATCCTCTGCCGGAATATGCTTTATATCAAATAAGAGATTAAGATAGATAATTCCATTGGAATGTATATTATGGTGTATCACCGGCACTTCTTTTACCTTTGTCCGGGTATTTAAAAGTGGTGCCGCCTCGCGTCTCATATCCTCTCTCTTTAGCATCGGAATGGTTTCTAATTCTTCTTTCGCAGAAGGAGTCTCCTGATATTCCTTTAAATGCTTTGTCTCTGCAATCAGATTTTCGATTTCTTCGTCCGATAAGCCTGCTTTGTAGTCCGCAAGCTTCTTTTCAAGCTTTGCTTCATTTTCTGCATTTAAGCCCTTCTGTGGCTCTATCATTACAACAGATGCATGTGTATTGTCCAAAAGATACTTTTTAATAAGCTTTTCAAAATGGTCAGTATTGACCTGCTCCTTTAAAAACCTGTACGTATCCAGCGCTTCCAAATGAAGGAACGGACGCATGTCATCATAAAGCCAGCTGTCGAGACACTGTATTCCATAGAGAAGTCCTTTCGGGAAGTGTCCGAAATCTGCCTCCCTGTAACGGAATTCCGAACTGTTAATTCCCGCCAACAGGGATTTTTTGTTCAGCCCGTTCTTTACAAGCCCCTCTAACGTCTCACGGATTACCGCTAAGAAATGCTCTTTTTCCTGCGGATTGGTATTCTTTGCAATAACAGAAAAGGTCGGCTGCAAGGTTCCGCTGTCATAGCCGCCGGTAATCTCTGAACCAATTCCCGCATCAATTAGCGCCTGCTTTAACGGCGCACCCGGCGCACTTACCAGTGCATAGTCCAAAATATCAAATGCCAAATATAATTTTTCATCCAGTGCAGTCTCAACGACCACATTGTAAGAAATATACGTGTTATTATCTTCCGGTTCGGTCGAGGAAATCGGGTATTTACAGACAATCTCTACCGGTTTTTCAAACGGCTTTTGCAGTTTTATCTCAGAATTCAGTTCAATTGCATCATAATGGCTTAAATAGTTTTCATCCATCCACATAAGCTTTTCTGCCACATCCATATCTCCATAGAGATAAATATAAGAATTACATGGATGATAGTATCTGCGATGGAAATTCAGGTATTCCTCGTAGGTTAATTCCGGTATATGCACAGGGTCTCCGCCGGAAACGTTTGCATAAGTTGTATCCGGAAAAAGAGAGGTCATAATCTGGCGGCTTAACACATCATCCGGTGAAGAAAATGCACCCTTCATTTCATTATAGACCACGCCATTAATCGTAATCGGTGCATCCTTATCCTCCAATTCATAATGCCAGCCTTCCTGCTTAAATATTTCCTGATATTTATATATATTGGGATGAAATACAGCGTCCATATAAACGCTCATAAGGTTTTGAAAATCTTTTTCATTACAGCTTGCAATTGGATAAATGGTTTTTTCCGGATATGTCATTGCATTTAAGAACGTATTCAAAGAACCTTTTACAAGCTCTACGAACGGGTCTTTTACCGGATACTTTTCCGAGCCGCACAATACGGTATGCTCAATAATATGGGCGACACCTGTAGAATTTTCCGGTGGAGTCCGAAATCCGATATAAAAAACCTTGTTGTCATCATCATTTGAGATAACAGCAATTCTTGCCCCGCTCTTTTTATGGCGCAGGATAATTCCCTCGGAATTCAGATCCTTCATTGGACGTTGCTCTAAAACTTCATAAGCCTTTAACTCTTTTAACTGCATTTATTCTTCCTCACTTTAATTATTCGCAATGATATACAAAAGAGGATACCGACTGGTATCCTCTTTAGGTTAGTCTTTCCCGATTCTTCTATGAATTAACCGATGCGTCTTACATTTGCAGCCTGAGGTCCTTTCGCACCGTCAGTCACTTCAAATTCTACTTTCTCACCGTCTTTTAACTCCTTGAATCCATCCATGTCCAGTGCGGAAAAATGAACGAATACATCATTTCCCTCTGCATCTGAAATAAATCCATAACCCTTTTTTGCATTAAACCATTTTACAGTTCCCTGCTGCATAACATCCTCCTAATACATTGCTTCCCTTAATTTTCTGCATACACTTTTGTGCATGTCTAACAAATAGAAGTTAGCATATATCAGTTTTTTTGTCAACAAATATTATATTTTTTATTGCTTAATCTGAATATCAATCTGCTGATACGGAATGGAAATGTTGTTCTCATCCAAGGCATATTTTACATTCTCTGTAAGTCTCCATTTTGCCGGCCAGTAATCTTCTGTCTTTACCCAGATGCGGACACCCAAATCTACAGAGGATGCCCCTAAATTATCTACAAATACTACGGCGTCTTCCTCCGGAAGTCTTGCCTCGTCTCCCTGTGCGACCTTGTATAAGATATCTTTTGCCGTTCTGATATCAGCTTCATAAGCAATTCCCACTGTAATGTCTACCCGGCGTTTATCCATATGGGAGACATTGACAAGACTGCTGTTTGACAAATTTCCGTTTGGAATGACAACTACTTTATTATCAAAGGTCCGTAATTTTGTATAAAAAATTGAAATTTCATATACGGTTCCTTCATTGGAGCCTTCTACAATGTAATCTCCTACTACAAATGGTTTTAAAAGAAGAATAAGCACACCGCCTGCAAAGTTTGAAAGGCTACCCTGCAATGCAAGACCAACCGCTACACCACAGGAACCAAGCACTGCAACTGCTGAAGTTGTCGCAATACCAAACAGGCTTAATATAATCATAATAAGCACTAAGTATAAGCCATATCTGACAACTGCACTTAAAAACTGGATGACACCCAGATCCGCATTTCTGCGTTCCATCGTCTTTTTTACAAGCCTGACGACAAACTTTATTATCTTTGCACCGATGGCATAGACAATAATTGCGATTACTACCTGGAGCGCAAAGTTTAGTAAATCCGGTACAAGATTTTCAAAATAGGTACGAAGAATCCCCGGATTTTTTGTCATTTCCTGTATCTCGGACTGTGCCTGTGAGATAGCTTCGACAGCTTCTGTTGTATCG
>CAKRCJ010000112.1 GCA_934307185.1 uncultured Roseburia sp. | reverse complement strand
TTTGTATAACATATATGTTTTTCCCAATACATACAGCAAATTTGAATGCAATAAAAGCAATGGGGCGCAGTGATTTATTTCTTAAACTAGAGATTATAAAAAAGATTAATGGTTTTTTAGTTCTGTTTTTGACAATGCGATGGGGAGTCATGGCTATGGCATATAGCCTTTTTTATACAGAATTATGTGCACAAATTATTAATTCCTGGCCAAATAAAAAGCTTTTAAATTATAATTATTTGGATCAAATAAAAGATATTTTACCAAGTATAGTACTTGCAGTATTCATGGGGGTATGCGTATACACTGTTGAATATTTGCATTTAAATGATATAGTAACCTTAGGAATTCAAATTATTTTAGGAGCATTCATTTATATTTTAGGATCCAAAATTTTTCATTTCGAATCTTATGAATATTTATGTCAAGTAATAAAAAATCTTTTAAAAAAGAAAAGGAGATAGTTAAAATGTCAATTTTAGTTACTCGTTCGTCAATGCCGACATACGAAGAATATTGTGAAGAAATAAAAGAATTATGGGATACTCATTGGCTTACTAACATGGGGATTAAACATCAAACATTACAAAAAGAATTGGAGCAAATGCTTGGCGTTAATCATTGTATTTTATATACTAATGGTCATTTGGCATTAGAAAATGCAATTGCAGCAATGAATCTTCCAGAAGGAGGAGAAGTAATAACTACTCCATTTACATTTGCATCTACAACGCATGCAATTGTGAGAAATAAACTTGTGCCTGTATTTTGTGATATCAATGATTATGATTATACAATTGATGTTAATAAAATAGAATCGCTAATTACTGATAGAACAGTTGCAATTGTTCCGGTACATGTGTATGGAAATCTTTGTGATGTTGAGAGAATTGATGAAATAGCAAAAAAATATGGATTAAAAGTAATTTATGATGCAGCACATGCATTTGCAGTTAAATATAAAGGCATTTCTTCTGCTTGTTTTGGCGACGCAGCTATGTTTTCTTTTCATGCTACAAAAGTGTTTAATACAATTGAAGGTGGAGTTATTTGTTTTAAAAATGACGAGTGGGTTCAGTTGCTGAATGACATGAAAAATTTTGGAATTCATGGACCGGAAGATGTATCTTATGTGGGTGGAAATGCAAAGATGAATGAATTTCAGGCAGCAATGGGGTTATGCAATCTAAGACATTTGGATGAAGAAATTGCAAAGCGTAAAGTCGTAGCCGAAAGATATAGAGAGCGTTTGAATAACGTGGATGGAATTAAGCTTTCACCAATACAAGAAAATGTTGAAAGTAATTATGCATATTTTCCTGTTATTTTCAATGATTATAAATATACAAGAAATGAAGTGTTTGAAAAACTGGCAGAAGTCGGTATTGGAGCAAGAAAGTATTTTTATCCGCTTACTAATAGTTTTGAATGTTATCGTAATTATCCAACAGCTGGAGCACATAAGACACCTATTGCCCAGCATATGGCTCTTAGAGTTCTTACACTTCCAATGTATGCAGATTTGTCATTAGAAGATGTGGATAAAATTTGTGATGTTATTTTGAATTAATAAAAATAATAAGATGAGAATTTAAATATACGAGGGAGAAAAGAAATATGAAAACAGCGTTAATTACATCAACAGGATCTGTTGCCACAGATATAACTTTAAAAAGTTTAAAACGAATGGGATTTCGTGTAGTAGGTTGCAACATATATCCGAAGGAATGGATTGTTGAGTCTTGCGAGATGGATGTTTTCTATCAAGCACCACCTGTATCTGATGCTACAAATTATCTCGAATTTATAAAGAATGTTTGTTTAAAAGAAAATATTAATTATCTTTTGCCGATGATTGATTATGAGATTGATTTGTTAAATGTTAACAGGGAATGGTTTGAAGAACATGGAGTAGTTCTTTGTATGTCACCAAAGGAAGCACTTGATATTATCAGAAATAAGAAAAAACTCGCGGATTTTATCGAGGCAGAATGCCCAAAAACACAGTCTATTCCGACTATGATGTTACGTGACATAAAAAAATTAGAATGGGATTTTCCAGTTGTATGTAAGCCATATAATGGTCGAAGCAGTCAGGGATTAAGATATATTTATAATCAAAGAGAATGGGATGAATTTGTGGTCACTGCTGATAAAGAGACATATATAGTAGAGCCTTTTATTGATGGACCTCTTGTAATGGTAGAAATTGTGCGTCAAATTGAACCACATAAGGTTATTGCAATGACTCGTCGAGAATTAATTTCAACACCACATGGGTGTTCTACTACAGTTTATGTTTATCAGGATAAAGAGCTTGAAGAGGCTTCAAAAATATTGGCAGATAAATTGAATGTTTTAGGAGATGTGAATTTTGAATACATTCTTGATAAAAACGGAAAATATCATTTTGTAGAATGCAATCCTCGTTTTTCGGCTGGATGTGAGTTTTCTTGTATGGAAGGATATGATTATATTGAAAATCATATTAAATGTTTTATGGGAAAAGAAATTGAAGATGCACATTTTAAACATAATATGATTATTGCGAGAAAATATGAGGAGTATATTACTGCTGTGGATATTGACGTAGAGTATAAAAATACTAGTCATTGCTAATACATATTATACGAGGAGAAAAATAATGGAATTTTCAGCGTTAAGCTTACTATATGATATTGCTTGGATGTCTGCTTTATTATTGTTTGCGAAAGTAATTAGAAGTAAAATTAGATTTGTACAGAAATTGTATATTCCTTCAGCTCTTATTGCAGGTTTTATGGGATTGTTTGCAGGAAAACAGTTTTTAAATATTATTCCATTTAGTAATGAAATCTCAAATTATGCGGGCATTTTAATTGCATTTGTATTTGGGTCAATGTTTATTGGAAATAAAACAAAAGTTTCTTTTAAGAAGATGTTTGATTCGGTTGGTGATAGTTTTTTGGTTAACGCAGCAGCTGAAATTGCTCAGTTTGGATTATTTATTCTTATCGGTGTAACAATTCTTCCAATATTTTTTAAAGGAATAAATAGTGGCTTTGGTCTAATGCTTACTTCTGGTTTTGTAGGAGGACATGGTACAGCCGCGGCAATAGGTAGTGTATTTGTTGAAAATGGTTGGGAGGATGCTGCAAGTATAGGTCAGACATTTGCTACGATTGGTTTATTAGGTGGAATTCTTGGGGGTGTAACAATAATTAATATTGGAGCTCGTAAGGGGAAAACGGCAATTATTAAGAGTGTAGAAGAACTTAAAGAAGAAATGCTGACTGGTTTAGTGCAGGAGAATGATAGAAGTGAATTTGGACGTAATACAGTAAATGCAATGTCAATAGATACACTTACATGGCATTTTTCGTTAATTTTGGTTGCCGTAGGGATGGCATATGGAGTAAATACCGGCTTAAAGATTTTATTACCTTCCGTTTCATTTCCAGTGTATGGTTTGGCATTAATATGTAGTATTATTCTTCAGAGAATGCTAAAGATTATTAATCTGGATGAATATGTTGATAAAAAGATTATTACACATATTGGTAGTAGCGCAACGGATTACTTAGTTGCATTTGGTGTTGCGTCAATTAATATTAATGTTGTAGTTAAGTATCTTGTTCCGATTATAGTTCTTTCTATTATTGGATTTACTTTTGTTGTTGCATGGTTTTGGATAGTTTCACCAAGATTTTTTAGAAATTATTGGTTTGAAAGAGGTATGTATATTTTTGGATTATCTACAGGTGTTATGGCAACAGGTGTTATATTGCTTAGAGTAACAGATCCAGAGTTTAAGTCAGGGGTGTTAGAGGATTTTGGATTTGCATGGATATTTCTTTCATTTATGGATATGTTTCTTGTCTCATTTTCACCGTTGTTTATTTTAAGGGGAATGGGCACGGTGTATAGTTTGGTTTTACTTTTTGTTGTTGTACTTTGTTTGGTGATTTGCAAAGCAGTGTTTGGAAAGAAACATTCTTAAAAAAGTATGAGATTATTAATACTAAAGTTGTTTGTATAGGTGTTAATAGAAATATAATATAAAAAATAGATGTTAGGTATTTTTGCTTTTTTGGTAGAGTTTGATTGAAAAATATTGTACAATAGTAAAAAAATTGTATGTGAATAGTAATAAAGGATTTCTAATGAATGGAAATCCTTTATTTAAAAATAAATAAACTACAAACGAAAAAAATACATCACATCGAATGGTATTTGTAAAAACGGGAGTATAATATAAATTTAGGAAAGATATTCAAGGCATCTTTGTTTTACAAGATTAGTGAGTGGGGATGGTGTATGTAAGAAAGAAAAATATATGTACCCTTGTTGAAAATAATTAAATTTAATTTTAGGATGTATGAGAGGAGAGACAGAATGAAATATTATATTTTAATAAGTTATGAAAATGAGAGACAGAAGCTTAAGGAGAAACAAAAAAAATGAAGAAAAAGAATTTGAAATATACTAATATAGTTTGTTTAGTGCTAATGCTGTTTATGATAGTGCTGCTAATGTTAGCTACATTGTTACAAAAAAAAGGATTTAGCATTATATGTAGCGTCATTTTAAGCATTTGTTTAATAATTTTTTTGATAGCAGAAAAAAAAGAACGAAAGAATTATGTACAGGAAAATATAGAATTATATAAAGAAAAAATTGATATTTTACAAAAAATTTTGATAGAAAAATTTAATATAAATACTAGAGAAAAAATAGAAGATTTAATAAATATATATCAGGAAAGTGTAAATAAAAAAATAGATAAAGCGAAAAAAAGGGAACGTTTAATAGTGGCTATTTATTCTATTGTTGTAAGTATGCTAACCGTTTCGTTGGAAAATATGGAAATAATAAATCTACAATTTACGGATTGGTTGAATTTGACCGTAATTTTGTTGATAATTATTATGTTTGCCGTTGTCTTAATATATTTTGATACATATAAAACAAAGTATGAATTAATGATAGAAAACTTAAAAGAATTGATTATATTGAAATATTAGACAGTTTCCAGAAAATAGATGGATATATATGATACTCTAAAAAATATTTGCAAATGTGAGTATTCTTGGTGATAGGTTATTCTTGTATTGTCATTATAGAAGATAGAAATTTACTATATAGGGAAATTTTATAATGGAACTCTTATCAAAAAACCATTAGCTCTATAGAATATTATAACAAGAGATGAAGGCAAACATTATGTTTATGATAATCGATTTTGGAAATAAACGGTTTGAATGTAACAGAGTTTGAAAAAAACATGTATCCTACTTGATTTTGATATATAAGAAATGATAGTATTTATAGGCAAGGTAAGTTGCAGAAATGATAAATAACGAATTTTTAGTTCTGAAGAAAAATAGTACTGCAATAAACAGATAGGAGCATTTATGTCAAAATATTTTGGAACAGACGGCTTCCGAGGAGAAGCAAACAAAGTTTTAACAGCAGACCATGCATACAAGATTGGTCGTTATTTAGGTTGGTATTATAACCAGAATCACAAAGGACGTATCGTAATCGGAAAGGATACAAGACGGAGCAGCTATATGTTTGAATATGCATTAGTAGCCGGTATTACAGCTTCCGGTTCGGATGTATATTTACTGCATGTTACAACGACACCGAGTGTTGCTTATGTTGTCCGTACAGAAAACTTTGACTGTGGAATTATGGTATCTGCAAGTCACAATCCTTTTTATGATAACGGAATTAAGGTAATGGATGGCAATGGTCACAAGATTTCTGCCGATATTGAAAATGCAATGGAAAAGTATATAGATGGGGAAATCGAGGAACTTCCATTTGCATTTCAGGATAAGATTGGTGTTGCAAAGGATTATGCGATTGGAAGAAACCGCTATGTTGGTTATCTCATTTCACTTGCAACAAGGTCTTATGATGGCATGAGAATAGGACTTGACTGCTCAAACGGAAGTACTTTTAACATTGCAAAGAATGTATTTGATGCATTAGGTGCCAAAACATATGTCATTGGTAATGAGCCGGATGGAACAAACATTAATATGGACTGTGGCTCTACCCATATCAGAAATTTACAGAAGCTTGTCAAAGAGAAGAACCTTGACTGTGGTTTTGCTTTTGACGGAGATGCAGACCGTTGCATCGCAGTGGATGAGAACGGAAATGAAGTGCATGGGGACTTTATTCTTTATGTCTGTGGCAAGTATTTGAAAGAATGTGGAAAGTTACAGAATAATACAGTAGTTGCAACGATTATGTCCAATATGGGATTATTTAAGGCAATGGAGCGTGAGAACATTAATGTATGTGTAACGACTGTTGGCGATAAGTATGTAAATGAAGCGATGGTTGCAAACGGTTACGTGTTAGGTGGAGAGCAGTCCGGACACATTATTTTCAGTAAACATGCCACAACGGGAGATGGAATTCTTACTGCTTTAATGCTGATGGAAGTAATTCTTGAGAAGAAGCAGAGCCTTGGCACTTTATGTAAAGGAATGAGAATGTATCCACAGCTTTTAAAGAATGTCCGTGTTGAGGATAAACCGGCGGCTGTAAATAATGCAAAAATTCAGGAAGAATATAAAAAGATTACAGAAGAGTTAGGTGATGACGGACGAATCCTGCTTCGGGAGAGTGGAACAGAACCGGTAATCCGTGTAATGGTAGAGGCTTCATCTGATGAACTTTGTGAGAAATACGTCAATCAGATGATTGCTGTTATGGAGAATGAAAAGCTTGTAATAGAGTAAGAAGATGATATGAAAAACCGGAAGCAGAGAAAGTCCCTCCTTCCGGTTGGATTTTTATTTGCTGTAAATTAAGAATGGCTGTTTTCTGCCAGCAATTTTTTCAGTTCAGCAATTTCTGCATCTTTTTCGGAAATAACAGCATCTTTTTCAGAGATAGCAGCATCTTTTTCGGAGATAACAGCATTTTTTTCAGAAATCATAGCATATTGTTTGGAAAGTATAGTTTGATTTTCAGCAACTATATTTTTCAATTCAACTACCTGATTATGTAATTGCTCTACCATGTATTTTTCGGTGTTACGGTCTAATTCTCTTAGTGCATCAGAAAACATAGAAATCAGCTCCTTCGGATTTTTTCGAAATAAAATTAAATCATGGTAGCATGGAAGAAATTCAGGA
>CAKRCJ010000111.1 GCA_934307185.1 uncultured Roseburia sp. | reverse complement strand
GCAGCCGGTTTCCATAAAGCGTTCTCCCGGATTATCTGTCTTATAAACTTCTATCTTCCACTGCAATAAGCCTACTAACGATGTGGAAAGCCTGTACTTATATGTATTATTGCCATTTACAGCAACTCCCTCATGCACCACTTCCTCATCGGAAAATTTTCCGTTTCTGTCCGAATCAAGATAAATACGATATGCATATCCATCCGCATTCACATCAAAGGAAAACCATAAATAAGACCTGCCGCTGTCAACCGGAAGATAATTGGCATTTGTAATCTGCGCACTTCCATTTTGTGTTTCACCGTTGTAGATAGCAGGAAGCTCTTTGAAGGTCACTTCCGTTGTCTTTGTTCTGACTGCCTGTACAATTGCCTTTGGCTTTGTTTCTGAATATATCCGGTTTCCATTTTCAAGCTTGTTCTCACTGACAAACTGATAGATGTTGGAATTTTCATCTATAATGGATTTTTCCAAGTTGTAAAGGTAAGTTGCCGCCACTACCGGATAACCGGCGTTGACATATTCCTGCAGCTCTTTCTGTTTTAACCTGCTGATATCATTTCCACCAAACCGGAGCGTCGGGTTTGCCACATTCATATCTACCGATGTATTACTGTTTACATCATATAAAAATTTTACCGAAGCCGTCCGGTTACTTTTTTCTTTTTCCGTTGACAGCATCAAATCTCCGGTGTGAATATATATTTTTCCATCCAGGGAATTATCATTCCAGTCCGGAAGCACAATCTGGTTTATTCCCACCGGATTATTCTGCAAGGTGATATTTTTCCGGGACCACTGATTATTTACATCATACGTAGCTAAATTGTACGCACCACAGTCCACCCCGATATAAATCAAATCGTACTGGCTGTTTAAATCCTCCACTTTTCCGTTAAACTCTGCCGTCGTCTGGTGTGTAATCTCTATTTCCCCGGTAAAATCAGGAACAAGCGTCCGGATATAATTTTCTGTCAGTGTCCACTTTGGCTCACTGTACACTTTACCGTCTGACAGATAGGTGCTTCCATCCTCTGCCGTCTTAGAAAGCGCAACACAAGGTTCTATATCAAGGACACGAAGCTTTGTTCCCCATGTATTATCCGGTTCATCACCGCCTGTACCAATTCCAAGAATAAAGCAGGTTGCATCTGAAGGATTCGCAATTCCTTCCTTTCCTATTTGTTTCATATAATCATTATATTCTTTGGAGTAAATATTCGTCTTCCACTGGCTATCCTGTGTGTAAGACTGTGAAATACTTGTATCTCCCGGATATGTATATACATGTCCTTTTACCAGATTTTTTATGGCAGACATTTCCGGATAAATTCCATAATTTTCCCAGTAATCCGGCACCCCGGAGTTATCCTCGTCTAACTTCCAGTAACGGTATGCATAATCCCATGATTTTACTTCTGTGCGGACCGGAACCGGTAAAAACGTATAATCGGACCAGTACTCTGCCGCATCTCCGGTCTGTTTTGAAATCACCCCATCATGTACAATCGGTGTGTCGCCACTTAAATACAGGGAATGAAATAAATTGCTGTCCATGCAGAGTAACATCACGCATAATTTATATGTATTATTTTTACTTCCCTCTCTCTGAATTGTAAGTCCCGATGAATTCATATTCCAGTCGAGGACATCAATTGTCACATTTCTAGACTCCGGTATTGTATTATATACGCCATCATCAATAACAATCGCTGCATAATTTTTCTGTGCCGTTGCCTTATTATAAATAAGGAGCGCAGCCTCCCATGAAATATCCCTGCCATCCGAAAATCCGGTTTTTGATGCATCAAATCCGGCTGTTGCAGACTTTCCAAGCCTGTTATATTTCTGCCATAGTTCCGGAAGGGAACCTACATGCGATTTTGGAGACAATACAATCAAATCCGCATAATTAATCCATTCCGTGCGGTTATTTAATTCCTGTGGTGTAATTGTTTTAATTACAACCGAGTAACCTGCCGTCTGCTCATCGGATAAACGCAGTGTCTGTTTTAAAAAATTCTCCCTGTTTTTTATAACATCATAATTTACCTGAATGACCTTATCGTCTTCCGATGTTTTCCGGTAAGTATAATAACGGTCACCGATGTTCTCTATTGCCTGTCCTGCCGCGTCAAACAAATTCCCATTATTATATTCCGCTTCATCTGAGCGCAGTGTATGCCAGATAAAATTTCCTCCGCTTTGTTTTCTGAACGTGATTTTTGTTTCTGAAATGGTCTGGGCTTCTGCCTCCTGCGGCACCTCTGTGTCATACAACTCCTCATTGCTTTCTAGAGTCTGCGCAATCGTCTCCGTCTCACAGGCAAAATTTCCGCCTCCGTCTTCTACCCTTTCATAATATCCTTTTAAATTTCCAATCCAGTCTCCATAGGTTGGTGTCGGATTGCTATTATACATCTTTGGATTTCCCTCCGGCTCATCCGAAAAGAAATAACAGTTACCGACCATGCTATAATCAAAATCATTTAAGCTGTTTAATGTTCCACCGATACTTCTTCCATATAAATTTTCTACATCAATTGGTTCGCAGCCTCCGATATGGTATCCGAACTCCGCATATTCCTCATATGGGACAATCTCTAATATCGTAAACGGATGATTTTTGCTTCCAAGCTCCGCTGCAAGATTTTCCTCATTGTTATACTGTGGAAGCTGCTCTAAGCTGTCAACCACACCTCTTGTCACTTCTTCTGGTGTCTCTGCGGCTTTTAAAACCCCGCCGTAATACGCAAGCGGGATAAATGTTAAAATAATGGCACAGGAAAGAAATAATATCATCCATTTTTTCCGGTTCTTTTTCATAACAGTTCCCTTCCTTTCCATAATTTTGCCATAAGCCATTCGTTACGCAGTGTTATTTCATTCCCAAGCGTGTAACTCATCTTTCCTTCTGTCATGGAAAACGAAATTTTTACTTTTGCAGTATTTTCTTCAGAAGTGCCGGTAATTACTGACGGTATGAATTCTTTGATATAATTTCCGACACAGTTTAATTCGGTGGCATCCGAGTCATATACCGTTGTGATGTCTGCCGTAACATCTGTAATTCCATCCACTTCTTTTGTATAAAGCTTATTGTCTTTTTGCCATATAATCCGTTTTTTTGCCGTCGTGTCATAAGTTACTCCGTCCGGAAGTTCTGTGTCTGTCTTTCGCGGAATATAATAAATGACAAGCATATTGCCGTCTGCTTTTGCCCCGTTTCCTTCCATAATCCACTTGGAAAGCTGTTCCATCAAAACCTGCGATTCCATCTGAAGGTCGATTGTCTCATGCGCAGACTCATAGCTTTTCTGGGCAGACCTCATAAAATAAGTGGCAGCTCCCATTATTACGACAGATATTGCCATTGCAATCACAAGTTCTACAAGTGTAATTCCTCTATTATCTTTTTTCATAATGGGGTTCTCCTTTCTGCCTTCTTACTGCTGGCTGATCTGGTGTTTTCCGGTTGCTGTGCTGAATTCTATTTTATAATCACTGTTTCCACTGACGATGATATTTGTTACATTCGTGCGGCAATTGCCGGATACGTTGGTATCATCTATCACCCCGCTTCTGTCATAAGCAATTCTGATAAATTTATTCCCACTGACCTTTGTTCCGTCTTTTGCTTCCATGTAAACGGAAACATCTTTTCCGGCTATTTTCGTTCCATCCTTTGTAAACTTTGCAGCATCGAAATTCCAGATTTCTTCGTTTAATTCCCGCATATAACAGCCGTCATCGAGCTGATAAATATACAGGTACGGAATTTCTTTTTTGCTCATGGAAAAAATCCGCAGCCGGTCCAGCTCCGCATCAATTGTCTCCACCGCTTTTTTTGTATCTGCATAATGGATATGTCCCATCATTCCAATCGAAACTCCGGCTAAAATGCCAATTATGGCAATGACAATGATTAATTCAACCAATGACATTCCACTATTTTCTTTTTTTACATTCACATTAATCACCGTTCTTCTTCCAGTTATCATAAGTCAGATAATCTTCCACTTTTACCATGCCGATTACACTCTCGGAAAATGTGTCATAATCTTTGAAATATTTCTGGAAATCTACTGTCATTTCTGTCTGAAAAAGTTCTGCAACAAGTATTTCATCCGAGGTTACTGATGCATTGGCTGCGAAAGAAATTGTTCCACCTGAAATAATCATGCCGCGGAAACTGCCTTCCACCTCAACATCACCGGTTGCAATGACAATGCCCTCCTTCAGCTCCGGCTTCATCCGGTAAGCATCTGTTCCGGCATTATTTACTACAACAACCTCTTTATAGCCTCCGCCAGAAAGACTTTCTGTGTAAATCGGAGTTACTGCATTTACATTGACCGGAACAGGATTTTCTGCAACAAACTCTACCCTGTCTATGATTGTATCAAATAACGGCTGCTGTTTTTTATCAACATTCCCCGCAGCATCCACAATTCTGACATCATCTGCTGTAATCCCTGCATGGGCATCTTCCAGATATAATTGTAAAGACTTATACTGAATGGAAAGATTTTTTGCAAATGTCCAGTACAGACCGTCTGTTCCACCTGCGCCTGCCGTCTTCCAGTCAGCCGGCTGTATGGTAACTGTTTTTGTATTTAAGCTGCCGTCTGTTCTGTCACGGTAGAGGATATCCCCCTTTAATGTATAAATCATTCCGTCATTCAGCAAAAGTGCATCGTCTGTAACGTAAGCCGCTGCATTTTGGTTTATTTTGCTGCTGTTTGCTGCATAATAAGCAGAATAAAAGCTGTTTGCATCCTGCTCTGACTTAAAGTTTAAGTAATACCGTACCGCCTGCGTTCCATTATCCCTGAAATAATAAGGAACAACCGGTGAGGCAGCATCCAGATAATCCATAAAATCAGTCACATTCGTCTGTGCTTCATATGCCGCCTTTCCTTCCTCCGTAAAAAAAATATGGCTGGCATCCGTTGTATCTAAATACTTTTCCGAGATGTAATAGGCAAGCTGGTTTGTCCGGACAGAAAGCGATTCCCCAAGCGCAATATCGTTATTCTGACTGTTTCCTGCACTTCCTCTGGAAAGATAAGTTCTTCCTGCCAAAAGGAGATAATTCAAATTCTGCATATCAATTTTACAGTCTTTTGCATTAATCATCATCGCACTGCTGTAAGAAGCATCGTTTATTGTATGTACATCCCCGTAATTGTCCTGAAAATTATATCCATAATAATTTCCGTTTAATGTTACCGTGCTGCCACTTCCGCTTAATACAAGGTCATCCGAAATATAACTGTTGCCGTTTAATGTAATGTGGGAAGGGGTTCCTTTTCCCTTTGTCCGCACATTTTCCGCCCAGAGCTTTGAGGTGTCTGTCCCTAACTCCAGTGTTGTTCCACTCTCCGCAGCAATATCACCTCTTGTCACAATACTGTTTCCTGTAAAAATAGCAGAATTTCCGTTTCCGGATGCTGCAATTCCTCCTGCCCCGGCATAAATGCTCCCATTTACCTTAATATTTGCAGCGTTAATTTTTATCTGATTATCCGCAATAAGTACATATCTCATAAATTCTTTGATTACATTCTGATTGTCAAAGTTTAATACAGGCGTATGGAAAACCATGTCTGTCGTAATATCTGTACTGTAATCCTCAGCATCCGTGTATTGTATTTTTACATTGCGGAGTGTAAAAACTCCTTCTTTATAATCTGCTTCAAAAGATGCTTTTTCTTCCTGTGTCACAAAGCAGGCCTTTGTCTCTGGCGTAAGCAGACAGTCTTTCACGGTGTCTGTTTTATAATTACCAATCACATAAACCGTAGCGCCACTGTCTGTTTTCTGCTGTAAATCCCCCCGTAAAACATTGTCCTTATCCCAGAAGATTTTTGTAAGCTCTTCTAGATAAAGATTGGTAAATTCATGCTGGATATCCTTTCCATTCAGCATAATATCACGATAGTCTGTCAGAACTTTCGTATAAGCGCTCTGCATTGCGTCTGCCGCAAGCGCATTTAACCCAACGGAAAGCTCATCCATAATTTCTTCCGCCGTGTAAAAATTCTTTTTCTCTGCACGCTCCACTTCCCGCATCTGGATATTGGTAATTGTAAGGTTTGTGATGACTACTCCAAGCATTCCAACAAAAACAAGTGCTAACAGCACTGCAATTAAAGAGGCTCCCTGGTTTTGCCCTTTCAGCGACCATTTCTTTTTCATTGGCTATTCTCCTTTCGTAGTCTGTATGCTTGCATAAGGTTCTTCCCCGGCAGAATGATTTTTTCTGTAAACATTCACAGTAATAGAAACAAGGCGGACAGGTGTTCCCTCCTCCGTCAGTTTCTCTGTTGTAAGTAATGTACCATATTCATTGATAATACTGCCGGTAGAAGCTTCCCCAAGACCGGAAAGCCTGATATTCGTATGGATTTTCTGACTACCCAAAAGACCTTTTACAATAACACGGTAATCGTTTCTTTCGGTCGGATTTTGGCAGATAAGATACACCTCCGGCGAAAAAGAAGCCCCTGCATCTGCCGTCCGCTCAAATGTAACCGTGTCCGGCTTTGCATGTGAAAGTGCATCTGTTTCCGATACTTTGTCATACAAAAGATATATTCTTTTCAAATCAGCAATTCTTACATCCAGTAATGCCGTGGAAGTAAAGCTGTCTGTAGAGCCTGCTCCTCTTAAATCCCCGCAGGAATATTCATAACAGACAAATACCGTATCATAAGAGCCCTCGCGCCCGAATTTCACTTTTATTTCGCGTGTCATTGCCTGCCGGATTGCATTTTCGGATAAAACTATTGTTCCACTTGAAACAGCATAAGACGCATTCAACGCCTGAAAATATGCAAGCGCTTCCTGCGTCTCGGAATGTTCTACCGCAAGAACATCCGTTGTATCGTCCACCCCATACAAAATTGGTCTGGCAATCTCATTTGCGCTTACATCGGTAGAAAGTATAATCTCTGTATCAAATTTATCCTCTGTTTTTGTAAGACGGACTTTCCCTGTTCCAAGCCCGTTTGCCGTAGCCGCATCATTTAAATCACTTTCTGACACCACATATCCCATAGAAGCGTCTGAAAGATACGGAACCGAATACTCTGTCTCTCCCTCTGCAATCCGGATAAGAGGCTGTTTTACGGATTTCAAATCTTCGGTTATCTGCTGTGCAAAAATTGTAGCTTCCTGCTTTGCCCGCATTTTGGCACTATATTTTAAGG
>CAKRCJ010000110.1 GCA_934307185.1 uncultured Roseburia sp. | reverse complement strand
ATTACATCGTGGTCCCTTAATACTTTTTCAATGACTGTTCCTTTTACAATACGAAGAAGCGGTTTCTTAAGCGCATTTAACGGACCCGGCAGCTGAATTTCAAGTGGAGATTTTCCGTCCATTAATTTCACACTGCTGTCTAACAGCTCACGGATATCATAGACACTGCCCCATACTTCCGGTACACCTCTGTCTACTCCAAGCAATCCATAAACCGCTTCCATTGCAGTTCTTACTGAATATTCTGTTGTAAATACTGTATCACGCGGTGTTTCCGCAAACTGTCCTAAAAATGCAAAGTTTACGCAGCCGTCCGGGATAACGTCCGGGCGGTCTCCTTTGGTTCTTGGCATAAAGAATGCTGTAATATATGGCATCATGGTAGGAACACAGATGGCACTATGTTCTGCTAATTCCGGAATTTGTTCTACCGGAACGCCAAGGTGATACAGCCATTCCTCTGTTATCTCTTTACCGGTACACTCTTTCATTGGTTTTTTCACAAAATCACCCGGCACATCGGTAAATAATCCGTAAACCCATACACAAACCTGATTTTTATCCTGCTCTTTAAACTGTCCCTGACGGTTTATCGTCCAGCTTAACAGCCAGCTGGAATCTTTACAGCTTACAATACCTCCGGTTACAACCTTTCCACTTCTCGGATCTCTCTTGCAGATATTTGTAATATAAGGAATAATCTTATCATCTAATGTAGTTACTGTTGCAGACTCCCAGTTTGTTTTGGAAATATCTGAGCAGAATTTCTCCGGATGTCCAAAAGAAGGGTCCTGCTTTGCAATGTTTTTCCACAAATTCCAGCAACCACTGGTACGTACTTCCGCATCTCCGTTTGGTGCATGATTCTGGTCACCGTAAATTGTGCCTTCGGTACAGCTTCCGTTTGTTACAAATACAAGGTCATTTTCTGTTAAAGTAATGCCTTCCTCAACACCTTTTACTTTACACTCAATGGTCTTTGCCACTTTCTTTCCATTTTCAATCTCAAAAATAACATTTGTTACTTCTGTATTGAACTGGAAATGTACCCCTGCCGCCTCTAAATACTTTTGCATTGGAAGAATTAAGGACTCATACTGATTGTATTTTGTAAATTTTAATGCGGAAAAATCCGGCAGTCCTGCAATATGATGAATGAACCGCTGGAAATAAAGCTTCATTTCCAGTGCACTGTGCCAGTTTTCAAATGCAAACATGGTTCTCCAGTAGAGCCAGAAAGTTGAGTCAAATACTTCCTCATCAAAAACATCTTCAATTGTTTTGTCGTAGAGGTCCTCGTCCTTTGTCATGAAAAGCTTCATTATTTCCATGCAGCCTTTCTGGCTGAGGTTGAACTTGCCGTCCGTATGCGCATCTTTTCCACGTTCTAAGGTTGCACGGCATAATGAATAGTTCGGGTCTTCTTTATTTAACCAGTAATATTCGTCAAGCACCGATACTCCCGGTGTCTCGATGGACGGAATACTATGGAACAAATCCCACAGACATTCGAAATGATTTTCCATCTCGCGTCCGCCACGCATCACATATCCTCTGGTTGCATCATAAATACCGTCACAGGCACCACCTGCAATATCCATTGCTTCTAAGATATGAATATGGTCGCCAGGCATCTGTCCATCTCTTACAAGAAAACATGCAGCTGCTAAAGATGCAAGACCACTTCCTACGATATAAGCACTCTTTTCATCTACGCCTTCCGGTTTTTTCGGTCTTGCAAATGCCTCATAATTTCCGTTTGTATAGTAAATACCCTTGCTGTTTTTCTCGTTTTTTCCGCGTTCTGTGTTGCGGTATTCTTTTTCTCCGCCGGTTTTTGCTGCTTTTTTCTCTGCTGTTTTTTTCTCTGCTGTTTTATTGCCTGCGCTCTTATGATTTTTTGCTGCAAGTGCTGCCACTCCCGCACCTGCTGCAAGTGCTGCTACACCCAATCCGATATTTTTCTTTTCCATGCTATAGTTCCCCTTTCCTTTTTCTGTCAGATAATTGGAGGCTGTTTAAAAATACATTTGATTTTTTCATTGCCTATCTGTGATGTCTCTATCTTAGCTTACCCAAAATTTATTTCCAATTTACAAAAAAAGCGAAATGATAATTTTTTTATCATTCCGCCTGTTTTGATAAGATTTTCAATCTTCAATTTCCTGCTCAAAATTTTTAATAGAATTGGTGATGTTACCGTGAAGTGTCACACTTAGCTGATCCACGATTTTCCGGTAATCCTCTTTCATGCCCTGCCCAATCCATTCTAGCATGATGCCGACAAAACCATATTTATAGAAATCTGCAATAAACTGCTTGTCCTCTTTCGGCAGATGGTCCCTGGCACATTTCTCCTCCACAACATCTGCTATCAACTGGTAAGTCAGTTTATATAGAAAGCTTTCGATTTTTTCACGCTTTACCGAATAATAGACATTTAAAATAAAAGGCTTGTTTTCGAGTACCGCTTCAAAAATCTGCGTCATGCCTTCCTGCCACGTATCGTAGGTCTTTTTATCGCTCAACGCTTTTTTTCCGTCCTCCACACATGCCCATTCCACCAAATCATAGATATCCTTGAAATGATAGTAAAATGCCATACGGCTGATACCACAGTCTTCCGTCAGATCTGCAATTGTTATTTTATCAAATGGCTTCTGGCGTAATAGTTTTTTTAAAGACGCTTCCAGCGCCAGTTTTGTTGTATTCGACATAAATATCCCCCTGCCTGTAACCTGTTTGTGCTGCCTGTCCCCATTCTATCGGTATTTTTCTATTGCGTAAAGCCGTTTTAAGTTTCTTTAATAAAAATTTCACAATAGCTGTTCCAGCCATTTTTCCACTTGACAGAAATTGTTAGCAGGCTTACTATTTTTCTGTTACAAATATTTTTTTACAAACTACAGAAAAGGAATTTATCAACATGACTGAGACAAAACAAATGACAAATCCACTTGGTACGGATAAAATATCCACACTGGTTGCCCGTTTTGCCATTCCGAGCATTATCGCAATGCTTGTCAGTGCGGTCTACAATATTGCAGACCAGCTTTTTATCGGAAATGCAGTTGGTACTTTAGGAAATGCTGCAACCAATATTGCCTTTCCGCTTTCCATGCTCTGCACTTCACTCGCACTACTTTTCGGAATCGGAGGTGCTGCCAGCTTTAACCTTCACATGGGTGCCGGCCACAAAGACGACGCACCTTTTTATATCGCAAATGCAATTACGATGTTACTCTCCCTCGGTGTCATATTATTTGTGATTACAGAATTATTTTTAAATCCGTTATTGCTTCTTTTCGGCTCTCCGGCAGATGTATTGCCACTGGCGAAACAGTATGTCAGTATCACGGCAATCGGATTTCCGTTTTTGATTTTAACAATCGGAAGCGGTCATTTAATCCGCGCTGACGGCAGTCCGAAAATGGCAATGTTTGTCAATATTTCCGGCGCTGTTATTAATATTGTTTTAGATGCTTTATTCGTACTGGTGTTTGGCTGGGGAATGTACGGTGCTGCCTTTGCAACGGTAATCGGACAGATAATTTCCGCTGCAATTGCCATTCATTACCTGATGCATTACCGTACTGTGACTTTACAAAAAAAACATTTTTTACCGACCGGAAAACATTTAGCGCAAATCTGTTCGCTCGGAATGTCGTCCGGTATTAACCAGATTGCAATGATGATTGTGCAGATTACAATGAATAACCTGTTAAAGTATTATGGTGCACAGTCTGTTTACGGCGAAGCCATTCCGATTGCCTGTGCCGGAATTGTCATGAAAGTAAACCAGCTTTATTTTTCCGTCATTATCGGTCTATCGCAGGGCAGCCAGCCAATTGAAAGCTTTAATTATGGTGCCAAACAGTATAAACGTGTAAAGGATGCCTTTTTGCTTGCAGCAACAGTCGGCGCAATTGTATCCATTGTGTCATTTTTACTGTTCCAGCTTTTTCCAAGACAAATTCTTGGATTATTTGGAAGCGGAAGTGAAGAATATTTCCAGTTTGGCGTAAGTTATTTCAGAATCTTTTTATTTTTTACCTGGTTAAACTTTTTACAGCCAATCTCGTCCACCTTTTTCAGTTCCATCGGAAAAGCATATAAGGGAACCTTCCTTTCCCTCACAAGACAGATTTTGTTTTTACTGCCTCTTGTGGTAATCCTTCCACACTTTTTCGGTATCATGGGTGTTTTGTATGCCGGACCGGTAGCGGATCTTTTATCGTTTGCAGTCGGACTTCGTATGGTAATTGTGGAATTTAAGAATATCCATAAGTTAGAATTGCAAGTGTAGTATAATAAAATGCCCACTCCGCGAACATTTTATTGTCATGAATTATAATCAAAAATGGGGCTGTTGTAAAAACATAATGCATACAATATATAGTCAAATCATAGATTTCATATCTACATATTGTATAATTTACGTTTTCTGCAACAGCCCTATTTTTCTTTTTTTATTTTAATGCTTTTTCCAGTTCTTCAATTACAATTTTAAGTGCTTTTATTCTTGCATATTTTTTATCTGTCGACTCCAAAATATGCCATGGTGCATAGGTCGTACTTGTCTTTGCTATCATCTCATCGACTGCCTGCTCATATTCATCCCATTTTTCGCGGTTACGCCAGTCCTCATCCGTTATTTTCCACCGCTTCTCCGGCGTGTTTTCTCTCTCGTTAAAACGCTCCAACTGCGTTTCCTTATCAATCTGAACCCAGAATTTAATGATAACTGCACCCCAGTCATGCAGTTCTTTTTCAAACTCATTCATCTCATTGTAGGCACGCATCCAGTCATTTTCACTGCAAAAGCCTTCCAGCCGCTCCACCATAACCCTTCCATACCAGGTACGGTCAAAAATTGCAATATGTCCGGTCTTTGGCAGTCTCGTCCAGAAGCGCCACAGATAATGCCTTGCCTTTTCATGCGGCTGTGGGCTTGCAATTGGGTGTACCTCATAGCCTCTCGGGTCAAGTGCACCTGCAATCCGCTTGATATTTCCACCTTTTCCTGCTGCGTCCCAGCCTTCATAGGCAATAATCACCGGCACTTTTTTCCGGTAAAGCCTGTTATGCAGCTCCCCAAGCCTGTGCTGTAACTGCTTTAATTCTTTTTTGTATTCTTCCTCTTCCATTGACTTGTCCAACGACACTTCGTATAAAAGCGGCATTTTAACAAGTGGGAAAACATTCTGTAATAACGGTACTGCCATTTTCTGATTACTGAGTGCAATCTCAATTCCCTGTGTCAAAGTTTCTAATATCTGGACTTCAGACCATTTTTTTGATTTTGCATCAATAATGTACCACGGTGCCTGTGGCAGATTGGTGCTTTTCAGATAAGAAGAAAATGCCTCTTTGCATTTGTCATAGTGCTCATTCTGCCATCTGTCGTTTTTGCTGACACGCCAGACGGTATCCTTTTCCTGCTCTAAATTTTCAATTCTCTTTTCCTGCTCTTTTTTCGAAATATGCAGGAAAAACTTCATCACAAGATACCCATTATCGGTGAGCTGTCTTTCAAAACGTCTGACGCTCTCTATTCTTTTGGCATAGTCTTCGTCTGAAAGCTTTCCGTGCAGCTTCTCCCGCACAATCTCGTCCATCCAGCCGGAGTCTAAAAAAACAAACTTTCCATCTTCCGGTATCCGCTTAAAATAACGGTAAAGGAATGGCTTTCTGCATTCCTCCTCCGATTTTTCTCCCATAGACTCCACTTTAAAAAAGCGTGGGTCAATGTTGTTTATAATCTGTCCGATGCAAAAGCCTTTTCCCGAAGTTCCCCAGCCTTCAATTAATACAAACACTGGAATTTTCTGCTCTTTAACGAGCAGCTGCTGTCCTGCAAGCTTCTCCCTTGCTGCAGCAAGACGCTGTTTTAATTCCTCGTCCGACGGCCGTTCCGTTACTTTCCATTCATTTAACATAGTAAAAATCCTCCTGACTTAATTTTACGGTTCCAAATGATTTATTACTCACAGTTTCTCTCAAATACGCAAAAATATCAAGTTAATTCACTTGTTTTCCATTCTTTTTTCTGACATTTTGTGTTTATCGCATCTGTTCTGCTCTTTTATAAGAGTATCTTATAAGCAATTATATTTTTTATATTTTTCCCAATAAAACTACTTAAAATACAAAAATTTCTCTTGAAAAATGGTTTTTCAACCGTTATAGTTGTAACACACATGTAACATTTTAATGTATTAAATTGATAGAGGAAAAAGTAATGTGGAATACAATCAATCATTTTCTTGTAACAGTAGATAATTTTGTCTGGGGTGTACCGCTTATGGTACTGATTATGGCTGGTGGACTTTTACTCACCGTACGGCTTGGTCTTTTACAAATCAGAAAGCTTCCTTTGGCATTAAAATGGATGGTCCAGAATGAAGAAGAGGCAGAAGGAGAAATTTCAAGCTTTGCCGCCCTTTGTACTGCGCTAAGTGCAACCATTGGTACCGGTAATATCGTCGGTGTCGCAACCGCAGTCTGTGCCGGAGGTCCGGGTGCCCTGTTCTGGATGATCGTTGCAGCCTTTCTTGGAATGGCAACTAAGTATTCCGAAGGGCTTCTCGCCGTAAAATACCGTGTCGTTGCACCTGACGGCCACAGTCTTGGCGGACCTTTTTACTATATTGAACAGGGAATGGGAAAAAACTGGATATGGCTGGCAAAGCTTTTTGCCTTTTTCGGCGTCTGTGTCGGACTGTTCGGAATTGGTACTTTCAGTCAGGTAAACGGCATCGCAAGTGCCATTAATGGATTTTTTGACCCGGAGAATGCACACTGCATCAGAATTCTTCCATTTCTTGGCGAATATTCCATATCTGTTGTGATTGCCTCCTTAATCCTTACTGTCTGTGTTGCTTTGGTATTGATTGGCGGTGTCAAAAGAATTGCAAGTGTAAGCCAGATTGTTGTTCCTTTTATGGCAATTATTTATTTTTCTTTTGCAGTTATATTAATTGTATGTAATATCACAGAAGTTCCTGCAGCAGTAAAAATCATTGTTGAAGCGGCATTTACACCGAAAGCCATTACCGGAGGTGCAGTCGGAAGTATGTTTGTTGCAATGCAAAAGGGTGTTGCAAGAGGAATTTTTTCCAACGAAGCCGGTCTAGGCAGCGCGCCGATTGCAGCCGCTGCTGCCCAGACGAAAGAGCCGGTCCGTCAGGGACTCGTGAGCATGACCGGTACTTTTATTGACACTATCGTTATCTGTACTTTAACCGGGTTATCCATTGTAATCACCGGTGCATGGCAGGTCGAAGGCTTAGAAGGTGTGGAAGTTACGACTTATGCCTTCCAGAACGGTCTTCCGTTCCCAGCAGAGGTATCCTCCTTTATTTTAATGCTCTGCCTTGTAT
>CAKRCJ010000109.1 GCA_934307185.1 uncultured Roseburia sp. | reverse complement strand
TGCTTGAAGTCATCATGAAGTACATGCCCTAAAAGCTGTCCGCTTAATTCATTTGACAAATGACCTCTGTCTCCTAAAATACGCTGTTTTAAAGGATATGGATACGCTCCTGCCTGAAGCATTCGCACATCATGGTTTGCCTCTAATAAAAGCACATCCAGATTTTGTAATTTTTCTATAATATGATCATCATATTTTCCAAGGTCTGTTATAACAGCCATTGATTTTTCCTGCTGTCTGATTTTATATGCAACAGGGTCTGCCGCATCGTGTGAAATAGAAATCGGTTCTATCGTAAGGTCACCGACTGTAAAATCGACCTCCGGTTCAATCACATGAAAAAGGCTCTCGTCAATTTTTCCTACTGATTTCGTGTTTAAAATCGCATTGACCGTCCCTTCGGTTGCATACATCGGAATACCATATCTTCTTGCAATCACACCAAGTCCCGCAATATGGTCGATATGCTCATGGGTAATTAAAACTGCCTGCATATCTGCTGTTTTTAAATCAATTGTATTTAATCCTGCTTCTATTCTTTTTCCACTAATTCCCGCATCAATTAATATATGACACGTATCGGAGCCGGCACAAATACAATTGCCGCTGCTCCCGCTTGCAATACTGCATAATTCCATAAATTTATTTCTCTTTCCAAGCTAATTCTATCTGGTCGCCGTCTTTTAACTGCGCTGTGTACTGGGCTTTTTCACCATTTAAGTTCGTGATAACAGACCTTCCCTGCGATGCAGAAAGGTCAAAGTCGTAAAAACTAAATATATCCACAAAAATGTAGGTATCTTTTCCTGTCAGTACAACTGGTGTGCCATTGACCACTACATGCAGTGCATCGACAGGCTCTTCCTGCGCTGTTGCTTCCGTTTTCTCTGCTGTAACTCCGGCTTCTGCATCTCCTGTGTTTCCTGCATCCCCGGTATTTTCTACACCCCCGGTGTTTCCTGTATTCCAGATATTCTTTACATTCTCTGTATCTTCTGCACCCTCAGTATTTTCTGACGCGTCATTCTGCGTCTCCTGTGACTGCTCCTGTCCCTTTTCTTCCTCTGATACAGCTTCGGCTGCTTCTTCTGCTGCTGTTACAGCGTCCTCTGTCTCTGCTGTCTGTTCCGGTATCTGTTCTACATCAGATGGCATTGTACGGTAAGAAAGTGTGGTCCACTCAATGCTGAAATTCTCATATACAAGGTAATTCATATCTACAACACGGTTGTTTACGATGATTTCTTTGTCGGTATCAATCTCAACATCCATAAACTCTGCAACCTGTGCAACCGTATAATATGCTCTTGTCTCAATCGCATCCCCATCCTTAATCTGATAGTAAGGAGGTTCTAACTGACCATTCACCTCAACGAAACGCGGGCAGATAATTTTATTTCCATTGACAAAAAACATGACGGTAGAATTCTGAAATTCCTCTAACTGTGCAATTGTAAGCTCTGCAGCCGGTCCTTCGGTAGAAGGTGTAATCAAAATTTCTGAATTAGGCTCTAATTTTGAATTAATGCTTGCCGGTCTGTCATTCATTGTAATAATTGCAGACTCTCCCTGCTCCCCTCTTGCAACTCTTGTAACACCATTTACCGTATAATGGATTTCTTTTCCCCTTTTCGGGAACAAATCTTCATTTGTAACCCCTGCCTGTAATGCCGCATCCATTATAAGCAACCGGTTATTATCGTATAACTTCACACGTTCCCCATTCAAATGAACCATCATAAAGCTGTTCTTCTGGTCATAATAATTCAGGCAAATACCAATCGGTGTAACAATTAACGGATCCTTCTTAACATCCGGCTGTTCAAATGTTACCTCCTGAAGCACTTCTTCACCACGAAGTGCAACACGCTCTTTCGGAAGTTCTAATTTTTCCGCAAGCATCTGCTCATAGCCGTGGATTTTTCCACCACCGCCAACAATAAAGGTTGCACTGACTGTTGTTCCGCCGTTTAACTCTTTGATTTTATCGGAAACTTCGGTTGTCATACGGTCTACTGCCGGTTCCGTCAATTCCCATACTTCCTCCGCAGAAATGGTATGCTCAATCTGCATAATGTCCTTGTATGTAATCTCTTCATCTGTTCCGCTGGCAAGTTTGATTTTTTCTGCCGTATTAAAATCAACAAGGTAATGCTGGACAATAAGTTCTGTGAGTTCATCCCCTGCAAGTGGAATCATGCCATATGCAATAATACTTCCGTCTTTTGTCACAGAAATATCCGATGTTCCCGCACCGATATCCACAAGTGCAATATTTAACATACGATAACTTTCCGGAATTGCCACATTAATTGCAGCAATAGGCTCTAACGTCATATTCGCAACTGCAAGTCCGGCATGGTCGACCGCAGAATAAAGTCCATCTACAACGTCCTCCGGTAAAAACGTAACAATGATATCCTCACTGATGCGCTCTGCCTTATGCCCTTCAATGCTCGAAAACACTTCATCATTCAGATAGTATTTCACAACGGAATATCCGACACAGTAAAACTTATAATTTGTATCATTTTTTTCTTTTAAAATTTCCTGTGCCTTCTCAATTCCAAGCAAATCCAATGTATGGATATCTTCTCTTTCGACTACCGTTTCTTCCGGAAAATCATAGACAATATTCGTTGTAACTGTCTTTAAGACACGTCCGGCTGCAGCAATACATACTTCTGATAAAACGCATCCAATCTGTTCTTCTAATTTATCTTTTACTTTCTTTATCGTTCTTCCAACACGTCCGATATCATGAATCTGTCCATCAATCATTGCCCTTGTCTCATGTTGTTCCACATACTGTGCAACTACAACAAATCCATCTTCTGACTTATATCCAACCGTTCCGACTACATTTCTCGTTCCGATATCGAGTCCAAATACATAAGGCTTTTCATAGGTTCCTTTTTCACTCATCTGCAGTATCTCCCACTTATTTTGTAAATTTTCATGCGGCATCCCTCAAAAGTTCATTGCTTCATCAATCTGATGATAAGTCTGTACCAAATCACCATTATTGTCAATAACTACCTTACAATATCTGCGGTATTCCTCTTCCTTTAACTGGCTTCCAAAAATCTGCTGCACTTTTTCTTTCGAATATCCTCTTGATGCCATCAGCCTCTGTTCCCTGATTTCTTCCTTAGTATAAATATACCAGAGTTCATCACAAATTTCATCATAATGTTCTTCAATCAAAAGAGCCGCTTCTAACACAAGAACGTCTATTTTTTTTTCTTTCCGCTCTTTTTTTGCCATCTGTATCACGTATTCCCTGACAGCCGGATGTACAATCCCATTCATCTGCATGCGCTTTTTTTCATCGGCAAAAATAACTTTTGCAAGCTTTATGCGGTCAAACCTGTCCTCTTTATCCAAAATATCTTCCGCAGAAAAAGTATTTCTGATTTTCTCATAGCAGGATGTTCCCGGCTCCATTAAATCATGTGCAATCTCATCCGCAAGCATGACTCTCACACGGTCTTTTTTTGCCATATACTCTAAAATTGCAGACTTTCCGGCTCCAACACCGCCCGTAATACCAATAAACTTCACTTCTTTACCCTACCTGTTTTTTATATGCTCTGTCTGTTCCGTTACTTTGCTTCGTACCAGTTCTTTCCGGTATGAAGGTCAATCGCAAGTGCCACATGAAGCGATACTGCATTCTGCATTCCATCTTCAAGAATTTCTTTTACCCGGTCAATCTCATCCTCTGCGGTCTCAATTAAAAGTTCATCGTGTACGGTGATAATGAGTCTGGATTTTAAATTTTCTTCCAGTAATTTATCATGCACACGTATCATTGCTATTTTGATAATGTCTGCCGCGGTTCCCTGAATGGGTGCATTCATTGCCACCCTCTCACCAAAAGAGCGCTGCATAAAGTTACTGCTTGAAAGCTCCGGCACCGGTCTTCTTCTTCCAAACATGGTTGTGACATAACCATTTTTCTTCGCATCCTCTACGAGTCCATCTAAAAATGTTTTGATTTTCGGATAAGTTTCAAAATAACGTTCAATATATTCTGCTGCCTCTTTTTTGCTGATGCTTAAGTCCTGGCTTAACCCAAACGAACTTATTCCATACACAATTCCAAAGTTAACTGCCTTCGCGTTTCTTCGCTGCAAATCGGTAACTTCCTCGAATGGAATGTGGAATACCTGTGAGGCAGTGATACGGTGAATATCCTGTGCCTCTTTGTATGCCTCAATTAATTTTTCATCCCCTGACATATGTGCAAGCACGCGAAGTTCAATCTGGGAATAATCAGCATCCATAAACACATAGCCTTTTTCCGGTAAAAATGCTTTCCGTATCAGTCTGCCAAGCTCAATCCTCATCGGAATATTCTGTAAATTCGGCTCGGTACTGCTAAGCCTTCCGGTCACCGTAATAGTCTGGTTAAAGGAGGTGTGAATTCTTCCATCCTCTTTTATATAATTTGCAAGTCCGTCCGCATAAGTGGATTTTAACTTTGTAAGCTGGCGGTACTCTAAAATATCCGCAACAATCGGATATTCCGGGGCAAGTTTATCTAAAACCTCCGCCGCAGTCGAATAACCGGTCTTTGTCTTCTTTCCGTAAGGCATTTCTAACTTCTCAAACAAAATAACACCAAGCTGTTTTGGAGAATTAATATTAAATTCTTCTCCTGCTTCGGTATAAATCCGGGTTTCTAACTCTTTGATGCGGACTGCTAATTCTTCTCCGTATTCCTTTAAATTTGCCGCATCAATTGCAATTCCTCTGTATTCCATATCCGCAAGCGTATATACAAGCGGCATCTCGATGGTCTTGAAAAGCTTCTCCATGCCGGCCGTACAAAGTCCCTCTGCCATCGGCTTTTTCGTCACATATGCTGTATATGCCATAAAGCAGACTACTTTTAAAAATTCGTCCGTTTTTTCTTCCAAAGCCTTCTCATAGCTTAGTTTTCCCAGAAGGTCAGTCCGTGACTGTATTAAAAGACTGCCATAATCTTTTGCAATATCTTCATATGGATAATCATTTTTTAAAGGATTTAAAAGGTAAGCTGCAATTACATTGTCAAAAATATTTTCCTGCGAAATTGTTCCATTCTGCTTTTTTTCCAGCATATGAAGGAATTTTATCTGCGGCTTTAAATCAAGCGTCATATATACAGAGGCTTTTGACTGTGTCAAAAGTTCTAACAGCACATCGTTTGCAAGATCTTCTCCTGCCTTGAAAAAGTAAATATCTTCTTCTCCAAAACAGACCGCAATGCCAAGAAATTCATTTTTCTGCGGCACTGCAAATAAATTCATCTGACCGCCGGCATCCATATTTGCATCTGTTTTTTCTTCTGTTGGAATAATTTGAAATGCACATTCTTTTCCTGCAATTTTATTAAAAATCTTTGCAGCTTCTTTTTTATCTGTCACAAGTTTAAAATACTGCTCTGCCTGATTTTTTGGCGCCTCCACCTCAAATCTTGTAAGCAGGTTTTTAAATTCCAGACGCTTGCACAAAAGATAGGCTTCCTCGGTATATAAGTCAGAAATCTGCTCAATTTTCGCATCTTTTAAGTTGTAATCAATATCTGCATTTATCTCAATTGTGGCAAGTGTCTTGCTCATCTGTGCCAGGTCATAATTTTCTTTCAAATTCTTACTTGCGCGTGGCGGCTTAATCTCGTCCACATGCGCATAGCAGTTTTCAATACTGCCGTACTGCGCAATCAGTGCCGTCGCTGTCTTTTCTCCAATACCCGGAACTCCCGGAATATTATCCGAGGTATCTCCCATTAAGGCTTTCACATCAATAAATTCTACCGGTGTTACCTGATATTTTTCGAGGACTTCCTTTGTATTATAGTCTTCAATCTCTGTTCCGGTACGTTTTGTCTTTGGAATTCGGATCTTAATATGGTCGGTTGCAAGCTGTAAAAGATCCCTGTCTCCCGACACAACCGATACTTCTACCCCTTCTGCCTCACTTCTTTTTGCAATGGTTCCTAAAATATCGTCTGCTTCGTAACCACCTTTTTCAATGACGGTTACCCCCATTGCCTTTAACATTTCTTTCATCAGTGGAACCTGCTGTCTTAACTCCTCCGCCATCGGCTTTCTGGTTCCTTTGTATTCTGCATACATCTTATGGCGGAAAGTTGGCTGTGACACATCAAAGGCAACCGTCAGATAATTTGGCTGTTCTTCCTCTAAAATTTTAAACATAATATTTAAAAATCCATAGACCGCATTCGTGTGAAGCCCTTCGGAATTAGTTAAATCGGGAATTCCGAAAAATGCCCTGTTTAAAATGCTGTGTCCATCGATTAATACCAGCTTTTCGCTCATAAATTCTCTCCTTTTAAAAAGCAGTAAAGGGGCTGCCGCATGCGGCAGTCCCACTCTGTTATTTTTTAAATTTCACGGGTATATTTCTTTAACCATTCCTTCTCATCATCTGTCAGATAAGGAGAAATCACTTCATATACCTTCTTATGATAATCGTTTAACATCTTACGCTCACGCATACTCATCTGCTCCGGTTCAATCGCATCTAAATCAATCGGTGCGTAAGTGATATTTTCAAATTCCATGAACTGTCCGTACTCATTCTTTTCCGCTTTGTGGCAGACCAGTTCGTTTTCTGTACGGATACCGTACTTTCCTTCCAGATATACACCCGGTTCGTCGGTTGTAATCATGCCTTCCTCTAATACACCGCTGTCATGGCGTTCCGGTACGATTTTCCAGCGGAAACCGTTTGGACCTTCGTGTACATTTAAAATATAGCCTACACCGTGTCCGGTTCCGCACTTGTAGTCAATTCCCATTTCCCAGAGTGGACCTCTTGCTAAAATATCAAGATTAAGACCGCATACCCCATAAAGGAACTTCGCATTGGCAAGGTTCATATTTGAACGGCAGACTGCGGTAAAATGCTTTTTCATTTCATCAGAAACCGGTCCTAATACAAAGGTTCTTGTAATGTCAGTTGTTCCCTCATAATAATGTCCGCCGGAGTCTACCAGCAAAAAGCCCTCCGGTTTCAGTTCGGCATTTGACTCCGGTGTAGCCGAGTAATGCATCATGGCGGCATTTGCACCATATGCACAGATAGTAGAAAAGCTTAAATCAATAAAATTATCCTGCTCTCTTCTTCTCGCCTCCAGATAATCAGATGCGGAAATCTCTGTCATCGGGATTTTGCCGATATTGGTCTTAAGCCAGTACATGAACTTCGTAACTGCAACACCGTCTTTTACGTGTGCAAGTCTTGTGTTATCCACCTCTGTCTTATTCTTAACGGCTTTCATAAGCTCTGTTGGATTTGGTTTATTTATAACCTGAATGGCTTTATTTAATTCGCTGCAGATGCGGTAATTAACACCATTCTTGTTCATCAATACAAC
>CAKRCJ010000108.1 GCA_934307185.1 uncultured Roseburia sp. | reverse complement strand
CCTCGTCTCTCGGCGGCATGAATTTGTCCGTTAACAGTTTAATTTTCTGTTCGTACTTGTGATAGAAGGAGTCCTCTCCAAAACTAATCTGTCCGTCAAATCCGCCGTTGTCAAGATTTTTGCTGTCTAACTCCTCTGCCATTAACATGTCAAAAAACTGTCCGTTTTCATTTTTTGCCGGCTCAATTTTAATCTGATACGTACTGTCGGAGAAATTTGTTTCCCGAAGCAGACGGTTAATCTCATGGGCATGACGTTTTGCTGCCTTAATATCCCCGTGAATGGTCGCAATAACATTCTCTCTTAAGCTCTTATAAATGAAATCACATTGTTTTTCAAACTCTTTTTCATACGCCGGCTCATAATCGGTCCGGTATTCTTCTAACAGCTTTTCGTAGGCTTCGTTTGATTTTTCGGAGCCGTTGAACTGACTGGACGGGTAGGCAAAAATATAACGGTTTCTAAAAGCGCGCAATGTCTCAGCTTTTTCGCTTTCTTTTTCCTGAAGTGATAAAATTTCTGCATTCTTCTGGTTTTTAACGGACTGTCCGGAACGCTTCTTTAATGCCTCCTGTACCTCTGCCTCAAGCTCTTCATCCGGCACATAGCCCTGCAATAATTCCTCTAACTGTGCATTCCGCTGTTCATTTGCACCGGAAAGGTTTTCATGACGGCTTGCTTTTTCCGTTATCTGTGCCTGCTTTTCATCAAGTGCCTGCTGGATTTCTTTCCGCTGCTGCTTTAATTTCTGTTCTTTCTCCTGAAGCTCTTTGTATTTTCCTTCTTTTAACGCGCGGATTGCTTCCTCTAAATCTGCCTTTTTCTTATTTATGTTTCCAAGCTCTTTCTCTGCGCCGGATAGGTTTACATAATAAGATGGCTCTCCTTTTAAGCTTTCGAAATCCCTTGCCGTTTTTAAACGTTCTGTTGTGGTGGTAAGCTCATCAAATTCTTTGCCAAGGCGCTTTACATCTTCCTCATATTCTGCGAGACGCGCTTTAGACACTTTTTCTCCGATGCAGGCGTTGGTTGTATAATCTTTCTTTTTCAAATGACGGAAAATAAAATTGCTGTAAGAATAGCAGTCCGGTGTCACACCATCCTTCACCTGCTCTAATTCATCAACCGAACGGCATTTGATAATGTGTCCGAGATAACGCTTTAAGCACACATCCACATAATCTTCCTTGGCCTCCACCGCTTCATATAAAGAGTTATCCGATGTCTGCGGCCTGCTGTCTGCAATCGCCTTCGAATTGATTAAATCTACCTCCTCAAACTGCTTCATGTCGCGGAAAATTGCCGCCGCATCATATGCATATTTTGGCTCTGTGATAAGCGAGAACTTTAATCTGCCCATGCGTCCTTCAATCGCATTTTTCCATTCCTCGTCCGCCACATCAAATAAATCTGCAAATATCTGTACTTTAATCGTTCTTCCGTAACGGTCACTTAATTTGCGCTCTAAGGAGCTTCTCGCCGAGCGGAGATTTTCACTATAGGATTTGCGGTTGTTCTTCATATCATCCACAAGCTTCTGCTTCTCTTTTAACTCTTTTCCAGTCTCGCGTCTCTGGTCGCTATAATCTTCAAATTCATTTTCAATGTCCTGTTTTGCCGACTCGATTTTTAAGTGAAGCTCCTGACAGTTTTCCTCTGTGACCTTCCCGTTTTCCATTTCTTCTATGAGATTTAAAACCGGATTGCTGATATAGTCTGTGATGACTTCATCTTCCTCCCAGTTTTTTAGTCCCTGCAAAACCTTACGCCACTGACGGCTGTTATCCGCCAACATGGCACTTCTTTTCTTTAATTCCTCTAACTGCTGCTGTCTGCTTCCAAGGTCACTCGCCTTTAAGTCTGCACTGACACGAATTAATTCATCCTCTGTTTTTGCACGTTCCTCTTTCAGGGCTTTTTCCTGCTCTGCTAACTGCTTCTGCTCCTCATCGATGCGCTTCATATCTTCACTGGCAGCCTTTATTTTTGCCCGCAGTTCTTCCACATCAATACAGGAAATAAATGCCTCTGCCCGGATAATATCCGTCTGGATTGTAACCAGTTCCTGCCCTGCCTCTTTTACCTCCGAAAGCAGTTCAATCCGATTTCTCATATCTTCGATTTTTTCTTTAATCTGGCAGTAGGCATCTAACTGCTCACTGATTGTCTCAATCGTATCGGAATTGCTTTTCGGGAACATATAATCGCGAATGAACTGTCCCGTTCCATTTGTCATTTTTAATGCAATGGCGCTCTTTTCCATTGTAATAAAACGGTTTGGGTCAATGTATCCTAAAATGATATCGTACAGTGTTCCAAGATACGCCTCTTTGGAAGCATAAATCCGGTTGACATCCCCTTTTCCCCTGTTATCTGCCGACTGTGCGCGGGCATTTACAAGCTTTCTGATATCCTGATTAGAATAACAATATCCGTCCTCCGTAATGTATCCCGGCTCCGGCATTTTTCCGGAATGGCTGAAATAGGAGAACTTCTTAATCTCAGAGTCATTTTTTCTGACTTCAAAGGCAATACCTACACATGTAAAATTATGTGTCCCGGTATCCTCTATCTCAAGTGCTATCACCGAACAGAAATCCATATTTTCACGGTTTGCCGAGCCATCCTTCTGCTCACCGCGCAGGTAACTTAACACGCTTCTGCGGTTTTTGGCATCATCTGCCGCTTTGTTTAAAAAGCTTGGGCTGAAGCTTCCATACAAAACGACCTGAATGGCATCCATGACCGTTGATTTTCCGGAACCGCTTTTTCCACTGAATAAATTCACATATTCATTAAATTCTAATACTTTATGATTAATTCCACCCCAGTTATTAAGGCACATGCGGGTGAAAACTTTCTTTGCCTGGCTCAATTTTTTACTCCTTATCTTTTATGCTTCTGCTTCGTCACCCATAAGCTCGTCCACCTCATTCTGGTACTGGCGGACCAACTCATTAATATCCATCGCAGAGCAGAAAATGTTTACTGTACTATAAATGTAAATTGGTGTATTATCCTCTAAGTTTGCAACTGCCCCAGGCAGCTCTATCATCTGATGCGTCTTCATTAAAAGAAGTGCCTCCTGCCATTCCTGTGCAGTCAGACGCCTTGTGATTAAGTTTGTATTTTTTCCATACTCACGGATTTCTGCCAGAGTGGTTGTTGTGGCACGTAAGCCTTCCCCCATAATTTTATCCCGGTAAATGATTTTTAATAAAATCACAAGCTTCGTTGTCATAAGGCTCATCCGCTCGGTCAGAACACCATCTCCTGCAATGCGGAAAATATGCTCCTGCGGGTCGTGAATTAATTCACAATCTAATACCGACAGATAATCTGCGATAAATTCCCTGTTTCTTGAACAGACCTGATAGCGTGGGTTGTCCCTCTGAATTAATGTCACCGGGTCGCATTTCACCTGCAAAATACATGTCTGCCGTAGTAAGTCCTGTATTGTTTTCCTGATATTTTCTGCCTCACTCTGTGAGACATTTTCCATATATTCTAACATTTTTATTTCTCCAAATATTTTCTATGACTGTATGATGAGCTTCGAATAAGTAAATCCGTCTTTTCCTTTAATTTCACCGTCAATGGCAACCGTATCCTCCTGTAAGCCATCGTTTGTCTCCTCCTGCCATAAAAAGAGCAGCTTTTCCAAATCCTCGACTGATTTTACCGTATCCTCGGTTGCGACAAACCTGCCGTTTATCGTGTTTTTCTCGTAAAAATGCTGCAGCTGCTTTTTCGTATAAAGAGGTTTTGGAACAAAATCTGCCATATCCTGCTCATTGCTGCTGTCGCCGTTTTCAATGACTAACGGTACAAATTCATTGTCTCCACGCTCCCTGCGGTTCGAAAAACTGCTGTCTGTCACATTTTTAAACTGCGCAGTAAGGTGGATACGGCTGCGCATTCCCTCTAAAATCTCATCTTTTTTGCTGCTTCTGTCCAAAAGATTGACAAGTTTTAAAATATTGTCCTCTTCTCCGGCTCCCTCTTGCAAAATGTAATGAATTCTCGCTAAGGCACGTTTTGCAAAAATAGTTTTCTGCTCAATTAATTTATTGTATTTGCGCTCAATAATATCGAACTCACGTTCAATCTGATAAACCAGTTTTCCTGCATCCTCGCAGTGTTCTAACCGGTACAGGTTTCTCCGCTCTGCAACAGAGCCAGGCTCCACTCCCCTCCCGGTGCGCAGCAGTTCTTTTTTTCTGTCTTCATTTGCGTTTAAAATCTGGCTGATTAGTTCTTTTACCGCTTCCTTATACCGGTAAAAACTGTCCGTTGTCGTTAAAATTGCATATTTTTTGCTGTCACTGTTATTAATTTCTTCAATTAAAACTTCCTGTATTCCAATAAAGTTTTTCCGGCTGGAAAGCTCATCAAAATAAGCCCTCATTCCGTCCTGCATATTGGATAATAACTGTCCAAGGCTCTTTGAGGTCTGTAATGCATTCCGCAATATATCATTATTTTTTTCCGTATCTGACTGATACGTAAACAGGGCGCTGTAAACAGACAAAATGCTTTCTCTTTCCCTGCTGTCATCCTCCTGCTGCAGCTTTTGAAATAATTCTATAAAAAGCTGGCTGTATTCCGGAAACGAAATAGTAGACGTATTCAGTTTTTCATCAAAATCACTCTTTATCCAGCCCCATTTGATAAGGCGGTTTAACATACCGGAAGGAGAATCACTTGGAAATGCTGCGTCAAGTTCTTCTCCTTCCTCTGTCTCATCTTCTTCCCAGACGATACGTGCCTTCGTGATAGTATCTTCGATAATCACCTGACATTCTTCCACCGTAAGTCCGAAAGAAGCATATATTTCATTATTTTCTTCATAAATTGCAATCAGAAACTGGATATAGGCATCACGGTTTCTCGTGCGGAATAACTTATAAAAATCATTTGGTATTTTCTTTTTTAAACTCATTTATATTAATCCTTATTTTTACTGCTCATTTGACTAAAACATTATATACTATTTTTAAAGCAGAGTGCAACAGAAAAGACCGGAAAAAGAAGATGCTTTTACACAAAAATGGCGTATCAAGATTTCTCTTCATACGCCATTTCTTTTTATTTCTGTTATAACCAGTAATTTATTTTTCTTCCGCCACATCCTTTGGCAGTACAATATTTAAAATAAGTGCAACGATTGCTGCCGGAACAATTCCGGAGCCGCCAAAAATAAGCTGTACGGTATCCGGTAACATTCTTAAAATATCCCCATTTGCGCCAAGTCCGTATCCAAGTCCAAGTGCGACAGAAACAATCGTAATGTTTCTTCCGGTCAGCTTTTCTTTTGTGATAAGCTGGATACCACTGACTACAATAGAAGAAAACATCATCACTGCAGCACCGCCAAGCACGCTCTGCGGCATAATGGAAATTAAAGCTGCAAGCTTCGGAAACAGTCCACAGAGAATAAGTACCCCTGCTCCACAGACTAATGCCATGCGGTTGACAACCTTTGTCATTGTGACAAGTCCTACATTCTGGCTGAAAGAGGTATTTGGAAGCACACCAAACAATGCTGCCAAAGAAGAACCGAGTCCGTCACAGATAACACCACCGGAAAGCTCTCTGTCGGTCGCTTCCCTGTCCAGACCACCTTCCATTACACCGGAAATATCTCCGATTGTCTCGACTGCGGTTACAATAAACATAATTAATACCGGAACAATTGCCCTCATGTCAAAAACCGGTTTTACCGGAAGCACCTTCGGCAGTGCAAACCACGATGCCTCACGCACTTTATCAAAATTTAAAACCCATGCTTTCGTATATTCCACGCCGTCTGCTGTCACCCCGGTGGTAGGAAGAATAAATCCCATAATGAAGCAAATCAGGTATCCTGCGATAATTCCTATTAATATAGAAGAAGAGCTTGCCATTCCTTTTGCAAAATGCTTCACGCCAAGAATTATGACTAACACAGCAAGTCCGATAAATAAGTTCTCTAAAGAACCATAGTCTGCCGCCGAAGAACCGCCGCCAAACGAACTTACACCGACACTGATTAAGGAAAGTCCGATAGATAATACAACCGTTCCGGTTACAACTGCCGGGAAAAATTTACGAAGCGGCTTTAAGAAAAAGCCTAAAACACCTTCAAAAAGACCACCGATAATTGAAGCTCCCATAATGGCCCCATAAGCGATAATTCCACCG
This sequence comes from uncultured Roseburia sp., assembly GCA_934307185.1. GTDB lineage: Bacteria > Bacillota > Clostridia > Lachnospirales > Lachnospiraceae > Roseburia. Next base: position 1,284 of record CAKRCJ010000108.1, on the reverse strand, counting down.
CCCATCACACCGGCAACACTTTTAAATACTCCGATAAATCCGGAACTTGTTCCCATAATAATCGGTACACGTCCACCGACCGGTCCAATTGAAAAAAGCTGTACTAAAGTAACCACACCGGCAATTATCATTGCATTCTGTAAAAGTTCCACGTAAACTTCTGCAAAATCAGAGGCTGCTCCAATTCCGCAGGCACCGCAGATAACGATTAACGGTGTTAAATTTCCGACAAACATTGCCAGTACATGCTGCAATCCGTAAACGATTGCTTTTGGCAAAGGGATTTTTCCATCCATCTCATAAGGAGAGGTGTATTCTTTTGTTTTTTCCATTTTTCTAAACTCCTGTTTTTAATATCTGCTTGCAGTATATCACAGGTAATCTTTTTCTGAAAAATGATTATTATTAATGAATTTTATCGTTTGCACTTATATATTTAGATTAATGGAATATGCAGCGCTTTTTTCAACTATCGGATATCTTTTACCATATTGCACTCTTTTTTTAATTTTTCCACCAAATCTTTTACATACTGCTCTGCATTTTCTACCGGAACTTTTTCCATAAGGCTCTTGTCACGGGTAGAAACTTCTACAACCGACTCCTTTAAGTTACGCGGACTAACAACAACACGGACCGGAACGCCTAAAAGGTCTGCATCGGAGAATTTATTTCCGGCACTTACGGAACGGTCATCATAGATTACCTCAACGCCTGCATTCTGTAAGTTTTCATATAATGTATCTGCCACTTCCCTGACACCTTCTTTATCAAGGTTCATTGCACAAATATGAACCTGCCATGGAGCAATGCTCATTGGCCAGATTGGACCGTAATCATCATGATGTGCTTCGCAGATTGAGGCAGCCATTCTTCCAACACCGATACCATAACAGCCCATGATTGGATTTTTACTTGTACCGTCTTTATCTACATATGTCATATTCATCGTCTTTGTATATTTTGTTCCAAGCTGGAAAATGTTACCAACCTCAATACCACGGGAAATCGTCAGTGATTTTTTACCACAGCATGGACAGATACCGCCTTCTACTACTTTGGTGAGGTCTGCATATTCGGCTTCCGGGAACTCACGTTCCATGTTTACACCTGTGTAGTGATAGTCAACTTCGTTTGCTCCACATACAAGGTTTGTTGTTCCTTTTAAGGAACGGTCAAATAAAACGATGCAGTCTGCATTCTGGTTCACTGGTCCGATAAATCCTGCTTTGATGCCACTCTCCTCTGTAATCACCGCAGGGTGTACATCATATCCAAGGAAGT
>CAKRCJ010000107.1 GCA_934307185.1 uncultured Roseburia sp. | reverse complement strand
GTATATATGCTTCTGCTGGAAGTCTTTTTATCGAATTTTCATGCAGGACTCACTGCAAAATTACCATGTAAGAATTATTATTCAGAAAGGAAATGACGTGTATAGTTTAGTTGCAACGTCTATTATTCAGGGGATTAAAAGTATGCCGGTATATGTGGAGGCAGATGTGAGTGACGTAATGCCATTTTTTGAGATGGTCGGTTCTTTAAGTACAGAAGTAAAGGAGTCAAAGGAGCGGGTGAGGACTGCTTTGAAAAATACAGGCATTGTCCTGCCACCGAAGCGTATCACTGTAAATTTTATTCCGGCAAATATAAAAAAGACAGGCTCCGGATTTGACCTTCCGGTTGTGGCGGCTGTATTATCGGCACTTGGAAGACTTCCGCAGGAGGCTTTGGAGAATACGATGGTAGTCGGAGAAATCGGCTTAAGCGGCGAGGTCATGGCAGTAAATGGAATATTGCCGATGGTTGCAGATGCAAAAGAGCGTGGAGTAAGGTGCTGCATCGTGCCGGCGGCAAATTATAAAGAAGCTGCACTTATAAAGGACATCAAAATTTATGCAGTGAAAAGCATTAAAGAAATGATACATATTTTGAATGGTGGGACATACACTGAAAAAGAAGCAGATTATGCCACAAAGCAGGCAGAGTGTCAGCTTGACTTTTCGGATATCCAGGGACAGCAGTTTGTAAAACGGGCGTGTGAGGTTGCTGTTTCGGGAATGCATAACCTTATGATGATTGGCCCGCCTGGAGCGGGAAAGACGATGCTGGCAATGCGGATACCGACCATTCTGCCGCCACTTGAAGAAAAAGAACAGTTAGAGCTTTCAAAAATATACAGTGTATCAGGAAGATTTGAATTAAGAGAGCAGTTAATGGAGCAAAGACCGTTCCGGAGCCCGCATCATACCATTACAGTGCGGGGACTTACAGGAGGCGGCGTAATTCCGAAGCCGGGAGAAATTTCCCTCGCACATAAAGGGGTATTATTTTTAGATGAACTGCCGGAATTTGGACAAAATGTAATTGAGACTTTAAGGCAGCCCTTGGAGGAGAAAAATGTGCGGCTGGTGCGGGCACAGGGAACATATGAATATCCGGCGGATTTTATGCTTGTGGCAGCTTTAAATCCATGTAAATGCGGCTACTATCCCGATATGAACAGATGCAGATGCACCTCTGCCTCAATTGAGCGGTATATTAATAAAATAAGTCAGCCGCTTTTAGACCGCATTGATATCTGTGTGGAGACACCACAGGTGAAGTTTGAGGAATTAAACAGTGAAAGCAGGGGAGAAAATTCAAAGACAATACGGGAACGTATTATAAATGTACACAATATGCAAAAAGAACGGTACCGGGAGGAAAATTTTCGGTTTAACAGCCAGATACCGGCAGCGAGGCTGAAAGAATTCTGCAGATTAAAGCAGAGCCAGGAAAAATATATGGAACAGATATATAAAAAATTAAATCTGACGGCGCGCTCCTATCACAAAATACTAAAAGTGGCGAGAACTCTCGCAGACATGGACGAGTGTGAGCAGATAAAAAATTCCCACTTGAACGAAGCGGTCTGCTACCGGAATATAGATAAAAGATTTTGGAAGGAGGCACTATGAAATATCAGTATTGGCTTTCCAACATCCCGGGAATTGGCAGCAGGACAATTCATAAGCTGCTAAACCAGGCAGAAAGTGCAGAAGAAATTTATTTTTTGAAAAAAGAACAGTTAGAAAAATTGTCAGGAATTTCACAAAAACAGGCAGAAGCATTAATAAAACGCCGGGAAAGCTGGAATTTAGAGGAACAATATGAGAAGCTCTGTGCGGAAGGGATTACTTTTTTATCTTATGAGATGAATAATTATCCGAAGAATTTAAAAAATATTGTTGATGCGCCATACAGTATTTATGTGAAAGGAAGGATGCCCGATTTTAAGAAAAAAAGAATTGCAATTGTCGGGGCAAGGATGTGTTCGCCTTATGGAAAGGCGATGGCAAAAGAAATCGCAGGAGGTCTGGCGAAATATGAGGTACAGATTATAAGCGGTATGGCAAGGGGAATTGACTCCTATGGACATCTGGGAGCATTAGAGGCAGGCGGGGATACCTTTGCAGTCCTTGGAAATGGAGTGAATGTGTGTTATCCAGAGGGCAATCAGAAATTATATGATGAAATATTAAGCCATGGCGGGCTTATTTCGGAATATCCGCCTTACACGAAGCCGATAGCACAGCTTTTTCCGGCGAGAAACAGAATTATATCTGCGCTCAGTGATGCGGTCATTGTTGTGGAAGCAAAAGAAAGAAGCGGTTCACTTATTACGGCAGATTTTGCCTTAGAGCAGGGAAAAGATATTTTTGCGGTACCGGGGCGCTTAAACGACTCCCTGAGCCAGGGATGTAACAATCTGATAAAGCAGGGCGCAGGGATGATAAATAGTGTCGAAGATTTCTTAAAAGATTTGGATTTGTGTATCATAAATGAAAAAAATCAAGATAATTTTAATAAATTATTACTTGAAAAAGATGAGGGCTTGGTGTATGCTTGTTTGAGTTTACGACCGAAAAGTATGGAAGAACTATTAAGACAGAGCGGATATCCGATGCAAAAGCTGGCAGATATCCTGCAAAGCCTTATTCAGAAAGAATTTGTAACAGAGACATTTAAAAATTATTATATACGCAAAATCTGACACTTAAAGGAGAATATGAATGGCTAAGTACCTGGTTATTGTGGAATCACCGGCAAAGGTGAAGACAATTAAAAAGTTTTTGGGGAAGAATTATGAAGTGGCAGCTTCAAACGGACATGTGAGGGACCTTCCGAAAAGCCAGCTTGGAGTTGATGTAGAACATGATTTTGAACCAAAGTATATAACAATCCGAGGGAAGGGAGATATATTGGCAAAGCTTCGCAAAGAAGTGAAGAAGGCAGATAAAGTGTATCTCGCAACTGACCCTGACCGCGAGGGAGAGGCAATTTCATGGCATCTTAGCCAGGCATTAAAGTTAGAAGGAAAAGATGTAAACCGTATCAGCTTTAATGAGATTACACAAAGTGCGGTAAAGGCATCGTTAAAACAGCCAAGGGAAATTGATATGAATCTTGTAAATGCGCAGCAGGCAAGAAGAATTTTAGACCGCATGGTTGGTTATAAAATCAGCCCATTGCTGTGGGCAAAGGTAAAGAGAGGCTTGAGCGCAGGAAGGGTACAGTCTGTTGCACTTCGGATTATCTGTGACAGAGAGGAAGAAATCAATGCATTTATTCCGGAGGAATACTGGACACTTGATGCAAAGCTTTTAATCCCGGGAGAGAAGAAACCGCTTCTTGCAAAGTTTTACGGAGATGAAAAGAATAAAATGAACATTTCTTCGAAAGAAGAGATGGACAAGGTCATGGCTGAAATTAAAAAGGAAGAATTTAAAGTGACTGAGGTGAAAAAGGGAGAACGTGTAAAAAAGGCACCGCTTCCGTTTACGACAAGTACCTTACAGCAGGAAGCCTCAAAAGCATTGAATTTTCCAATCTCAAAAACAATGAGAATTGCCCAGCAGTTATATGAAGGTGTAGATACAAAGGGACAGGGAACCGTCGGTCTTATTACTTATCTGCGTACAGATTCCGTCCGTATTTCAGAAGAAGCGGATGCACAGGCGCATGAGTATATCGGAAAAGCCTATGGAGAACAATATCAGGCAACACAGACAGTTGTGAAAAAGTCCGGGGCAAAAATACAGGATGCACACGAAGCAATCCGTCCTTCCGATATCAACCGTACACCGGTTATGGTTAAGGAGTCGCTGTCAAGGGATCAGTTCCGTCTGTACCAGTTAATCTGGAAGCGTTTTGCCGCAAGCCGTATGGCATCTGCAGTTTATGAGACAACCAATGTAAAAATCGGGGCAGGGGAATATCGTTTTACTGTTTCAGCCTCTAAGATTGCATTCGATGGATTTATGTCTGTTTATACAAGTGAGGATGATGAGAAAGCAGAAAATAACCTGCTTTTAAAGTCAATTGATGAGACAACAACCTTGAAGTTAGATGAACTGGAAGAAAAACAGCACTTTACGCAGCCGCCGGCACACTACACCGAAGCGTCTCTGGTAAAAACCTTAGAGGAGCTTGGAATTGGACGCCCTAGTACGTATTCTCCGACAATCACGACGATTTTAGGAAGAAGATATATTGTAAAAGAAAATAAAAATCTTTATGTGACAGAGCTTGGAGAAGTTGTAAACCAGATTATGAAAGAATCTTTTCCATCCATTGTGGACGAGAATTTTACTGCCAATATGGAAAGTCTATTAGACAGCGTGGGTGAAGGAACAGTAAGCTGGAAAACCGTTGTTGAGAATTTTTATCCCGATTTGGAAAAAGCAGTCGAGGCAGCAGAAAAAGATTTGGAAAAGGTTAAAATTGAAGACGAAGTGACAGATGTAGTCTGTGATGTATGTGGCAGGAACATGGTTGTAAAATACGGACCACATGGAAAATTCTTAGCATGTCCTGGCTTCCCGGAATGCCGTAACACAAAGCCTTATCTTGAAAAGATTGGCATTAAATGCCCGAAATGCGGAAAAGAAGTTATTTTAAAGAAAACGAAAAAAGGCAGAAAGTATTATGGCTGTGAGGATAATCCGGAATGTGATTTTATGAGCTGGTCAAGACCGGTAGAAGAAAAATGCCCGAAATACGGCGGCTACATGGTAATTAAAGGCAATAAAATTGTTTGTGCGGATGAACAGTGCGGCTATGTAACCGAAAACAAAGAAAAAAATTAGAAAAGTTTGTGAAATTGTTTGAAAATATTGAATTTTCAGAATTGACGTGATAAAATACAAAGTATCATAAAAACTGTCTGAAATAGATGGGAGGATGGACAATGAGTGTTCAATTATTAGATAAAACAAGAAAAATTAATAAATTGCTGCATAATAATAATTCTTCAAAAGTGGTTTTTAATGATATTTGTGATGTGTTAAAGGAGATACTAAACTCAAACATACTTGTAATCAGTAAAAAAGGAAAAGTGCTTGGAACAGGTGTGGCAAAGGGTGTCGACGAGATACAGGAACTGATTGTAGATGAGGTAGGAGGGTTTATCGACCCACTGCTGAATGAGAGACTTTTAGGAATTCTTTCTACAAAAGAAAATGTAAACCTGGAAACACTTGGCTTTGTGAACGACATCAAGAAATACACAGCGATTATTACGCCGATTGATATTGCAGGTGAGCGTCTGGGAACTTTGTTTGTGTACAGGGAGAACAGCCCATACGATATTGATGATATTATTTTAAGTGAGTATGGAACGACGGTGGTCGGGCTGGAAATGATGCGTTCGGTCAATGAGGAGAACGCAGAGGAAACGAGAAAAGTACAGATTGTAAAATCTGCAATCAGTACATTATCCTTTTCAGAGCTTGAGGCGATTATTCATATCTTCGAAGAAATGGATGGCAAAGAGGGTATCTTAGTTGCAAGCAAGATTGCAGACAGGGTTGGCATTACAAGGTCTGTCATTGTAAATGCACTGCGTAAGTTCGAAAGCGCCGGAGTAATAGAGTCAAGGTCCTCCGGAATGAAAGGAACCTATATTAAGGTTTTGAACGATGTCGTATTTGACGAATTAGAGAAAATTAAAAAACAAAATCAAATGAATTAATGATGTTAGGAAAGGGAATTTATAACATGTTATAAATTCTCTTTTTCTATGGAATTTTGAAACAAATTAAAGAAAAAAGTCAGATTACAATATGTGGCAAAAAAGGAAAAAAATACTTGTGTTTTTTAGGATATTCTTTATAATAAAACTAGGTTAATTTGTAGAATTATGTAAATCGAAAGGAGAAAATGTCGTGTTTAGTACAAACGCATTTGATTATATTAATATATTAGACAAAGCAGCAGACGCGAGTGCACTTCGTGAGACGGCGATTGCAAATAATATTGCCAATATAGATACTCCGGGTTATAAGAGACAGGAGGTTGACTTTGAGAGTGTATTAAAGAGAGAGCTGGGAAGCTATAAATATGTTGATCTGGATAAGAAGGTCCGCTCGGTGAACACCGATTTGGGCAGCCTGAATGTTTCTACTTATACAGATTCTTCAAACTATTCTTACCGTCTGGATGAGAATAATGTGGATCCGGATAATGAGAATGTTGAAATGGCATCAGAGACAATCCGTTATCAGATGCTCACAAACAGCATTGACTCCGATTTCAAAAGAATGCAGGCAGTAATAAAATAATTTAACAAATACAGGGAGAGAAAGACATGGCTTTATTTCAGGCATTTAATATCAGTGCTTCCGGTATGACAGCGGAGCGTTTCCGTATGGATACCATTTCAGAAAATATTGCGAATGTAAATACAACACGTACAGAGGATGGAACACCTTACAGAAGAAAAGTTGTAACATTTGCGGAGAAGACAGTGACACCATTTTCCAGTTACTATCAGAATGCGAGAGCAAGACTGGTGGGCAACGGAGTGAAAGTCACCTCAGTAACAGAGGACACGACGACAGATTTTATTAAAGAGTATGACCCATCCAATCCGGACGCAGATGCAGATGGATATGTATCATATCCAAATGTTAATACAGTTACGGAAATGACGAATTTGATAGATGCTTCCAGAGCATATGAGGCAAATACGACAGCATTTGAGGCAAGCAAGCAAATTGCCCAGAGTGGAATGTCAATTGGAAAATAAAAGAAAAGGTGGTGTGAGAAATGGACATTAGTTCATTAACCAATATTACATCTGATTATTTAAATCAGGTTGCAACGCAGAAAAATCTTACCACAAAGTCGGATGACTCTTTTGACTCCGTTTTGTCGGCGGCGATGAACATGGTTTCAGAGACAAACGATTTACAGAACAATGCACAGTCAGAGGCAATCCGGTTTGCTTTAGGTGAGGCAGAGAATACACATGATTTAACAACTGCACAGACCAAGGCACTGACTGCGATACAGTACACGGTAGCAATCCGTGATAAGATGCTTGAAGCATATAAAGAAATTATGAATATGCAAATTTAAGAAACTAAGGATTGATAGAATATGCCAGAACAATTGCAAAAGATTTTAGATAGAATATTAGAATGGTGGAAGAAGTTCAATACAAAGCAGAAAGCACTGCTTATCAGTATTGTGGCAGTCGTGCTTGTGGCACTTGGCATTTTGGCGGCAGTTGTATCACAGCCGAAGATGGTAACTTTGATACACTGTGATACGACAGCGGAATCCGGTCAGGTCAAGAGCATTCTTGAGTCTGAAGGAATTTCTTATGAGCTTTCGACGGATGGCTTAAGTTATCAGGTGAAGCAGGAGGACTATGCGAATGCTTCAATTGCACTTGGAACGAATGATATTCCAACAAGCGGAACCGATTTAAGCAGTGTATTTGACGGAGGATTCAGCTCCACAGAGGCAGACAAGACAAAAAAATATAACCG
>CAKRCJ010000106.1 GCA_934307185.1 uncultured Roseburia sp. | reverse complement strand
GTATCCGTCGTCTTCGTAAAATAATCATATTTTCCAGTGCTTATATTGTATTTATGATGATTTACGGTCATTGTGTACGTATTTATCGTGGCAGATGCGGTAAGCGATACTGCTTTTGCCGGCATCGTAAACGTATATGACTTACTTGTCGTGCCATCTGACCACTGGCTCCAGGTATATCCGGTTTTTACCGTGGCATTTACGGTAACTTTTGTTCCGGCTTCATACGAACCGCCACCGCTGACAGACTTGATACCAGTTCCGGCTGAAACGGTAAGTGTGTATTTTGTCGGTGATGGTGATGGTGTTGATGGGGGTTTCACTGTATAGGAAGCGGATGTACTTCCAGTAAATGTTCTTGTCTCCGAACTGCTTTTGTTATAAAGGAAGCGTCTGGTATCACCATTATAGTAATATCTTGCTGCCATTTTTGCTTTCGCTTCTGCAGAATCCGCAATTCCGTTTATGACAACACCGATACCTTTGTAAGTGGCAAGTCTCTGGTTAATACCATTTCCGTCCGGATAACCGTAATATTTCTCGCGTCCATTATTATTGTCATTTACATATACGCTGTACCAGTGTTCCACCTCGTCACTTTCCGGTGTTCTCTGGCAGAAGAACTTAAAACAGTCTACAATCAACTGTTTCGGGTTATTTTGAGTATTCGTATTCACGGAACCGCTATAGGTTCCTCCATCCGGGACATTCTGGAACTTGCTCAGATACTCATAACTGAATACCGTCCATCCGGCTACTTTTGCTGCCTCATTTTGCTGTGGTGTTCCAAGGTTGTTTAAAACCTCATAAAGATAAGGGTCCTGGTCATTATTGTATAAGTGCCCTCTCCACTGCTCACAGTTTGACTCTACTGCCTGTCTGTGTAAAAATGCCTTGTAAGCATCATTTATGAGTTCATAAACTTCTAGTGTGGTGGCAGTTATGGTACATTCATAGGTTCCTGCGTCTGTCGATGAGTTGACCGTAATGGATCTTCCTGTCTTTCCGGATAAAACCTTTCCATCCTTCTTCCATACATAAGTCTTAGTTGCATCGTCCGGCGGTCCGGATACGTTACAGGTAAGGGTAATGCTGTTGCCGCTTCCCGATGCCGTAATATCCGCAGATACATCCAGTTTGTTTGTGTCTGCCCTTGCTTCATATGGAGTTGCTCCAAGAAACAGCCCTGCAGCAAGAAATGCCGCAAGAAAGCTTCTCGTCAGTTTCTTTGTGATGTTTTCTTTCATGTCCTGTCATCCTTTCTTAATCCAAAGACAACAAAAACAACTATTCTACCAACGCATATTGCCCGTAATATATACAGTGGTAACTGCACCCTCATAGACAATAAATGGCTGAGTTTCAACCTTTACGTCTGGAAGATAAAAATAACTGGTTGGATCAGCAAATCTATACGCCTCGATAGGATCATATAAAGTTCCCTCTGTATTTCCGTACTCACTTCTTCTTACTTCGCCATTGATGTCGCAATCTTCATACACGGTTACAATTTCCCCAGTACTTGCTCTACCGGTTGTATGGTTGTCCGCAATCGGATTACCTACATTGATTCCTGCATCTGCGCAAAGGTTTTTAAATTCTGCACTCTGTAAGAAGCCGTTAAATGCGGTTTCTCTGGAACCTGTTTCCCGGATTTTTAATACCCAGTCTGTAACGCCCGGAGTATCTGCTTCACGTCCAAGCATGGTCTTATAGAGCATTAATACATACTGTGCATCGGATGCGTCTTTTAACTTATATTCATCACTGAAAATAAATCCGGCTGCAACTTGGCTTCCTTCTGCACCGTTTGCAAGTGCATTCGCCCAGCTGTTTAATCCATCTTCGTCTGCTGTTCTTTCGAGACAGTTCTCATATAAACGATTGACGAATGCCTTGATTTTGTCGTTTGCTACTGTTCCGTTATTGCTGTTGCTGCTGTTGTTATTGTTGTTGTTATTGTTTCCGTCTTTTACGCATGTTCCGTTTGCATTAAAGTTGTCGCCGTCCCAGTTGCCTGTTCCAGGGTCAATGCCATAAGAGGCGCTTAAGTTCGCAAACTCTTTTGAATTGACAAAACCTGTCATGACATGTCCTTTGGTTGCGCCGCTGTTTAACTGACCTACCCAGTCTGCTTTACCGGCGGCGTCTGCTTCCCTGCCAAAGAAAGATTCGTACATGGAATCCACATAATGGTCGTTGCATAAGTTCATGTTCTTGAACTCCTCACTGAAGATGAAGCCATATGCAATGTCGGAGCCTTTCGCCTGACCGCTTTCGAGACGGTTTGTCCAATCGGCAAGTCCCGCTTCGTCCGGTTCACGGTTTAAACATACTTCATACATTCTGGTAACGAAAGCGTTGATGCCTGCTTTGTCGGCTGCTTTTGCTGTAAGTGGCATGGAACCAAGTGACACACTTACTGTTATTGCAGCTAAAGCTAATAATGTGGTTACTTTTTTCATCCTGTTTCTCATATTATTTTTCTCCCTACTTTTGTATTTTTGTTGTTTATATCTTAACATACTCTCTCACCATACACCATAAAAACAAACACTTTCTTCAATTGGCTGTGCAAAATCCATATCTGTATTATCCTGTTTTTTCCATCCTTTAAATCTTCTTCCCTCTGATACCGGATTAATTGGTCTTGTTACACAATCCCCCTCCTGTATTTCATAACATTTATACGGATTTTTGTTATATTCCATATCTTCTTTTGTCTTGTAAAATTTTACAACACAGTTCTTTTTTCGTTCTTTTTGTTTTTTATCAAATATCACTGTCCTGCTGCACGAAATGCTGGCATCTTCCCCATGTGGATGCTTATATTTTCCAATTACATTTACTGACAAAAGTCCTTTCTCTACATCAACCTCTTCCACTTCAACCGTAAAATCACAATCACTGTCTAACGTCAGTGATAAATCTTCAATAAAGTCCATTATCAGTTCCTGACTGTCTTCGATTTTGTATCCATTTTGTTTTATTAATTTCTGAACAGATTCTTCGATTGCAGAAGGCAGACTTTCTGCCAGCTCCATTTCCCTGCTGCTTTTTCCTGCGCTCGTCATTGCACTTTCTATCATAAGAACCCCAAGTATCATCACAAGCATCAGATTAATTATATTTTTCAATAAAAACCTCCATCACTTATTTACCGGAATTTTTATCTGTCTTTGTGAAACTCTTCGGTCTGCATCTCTCACTTCAAAATCTATTGTGTAAATTCCAGCCGTATCAAACGCTATATCTGTTACATTTACTGGATACAATCTTTCAACCCGCTCCGGTGTCGTTACTTTTTTCAAAATAATTGTAATATCCTCTTCTGTATTATTTTTTACTGTAATTAACTGGTCTATTGAATAGATTCCGGTTTTTATTTTTTGATGCGTAAACTGTGTTTCTGGAAGCAATTTTTCACTTTGCTGCAAATATGTGTCAAATCCAGTTCCTTCATCATCTTTCCAGTCCGCCATATGATGTCCTGTTATCTGCATAATTCCCACATGTCCTTTTTCATCTTCCGTATGCAGGACAAAGTACATTGTAAGCATAAATGCAATTACTACTAAAACTGCTTCTCCAAATATTTTCACTACCTGCTTCATTGCTTTCTCCTACCCGGTCAATCCCCCAAAATACGAAACTACTATTCCATTTAATACTCCCCCTGCCTGTGATATATGAAGCCACAACATTACAAAAATAAACACCGGCAGCAAATATAAAACTGTCATACCTAATTCTTTCATAATCTCTTCCATTTTGTCCCCCCTTAATATCCTGATAATAGTGTTAACACATGGGCAAAAATTGCAATAATGCCACTTCCCATGCATAGATACAATATACTTCCACCTATTTCTTCCACAATTTTATCCACTTTATATTCCCCCTATCTTGCAATTCCTTTTGTTGTGCGGCTCTGTTCTATTCCAAGAAGTGGCATTCTATAGGAATAAGTCAGTTCTACATCTGCCGTTTCAATATCATATATGCCATCATAAGTTGCTGTTGTGATTGTCAATGCATAACCTGACTCAGACGCTTTCCTTATACATGATGCTATTACTGTCGGATTAAAATTACTGTTCTCCACTTCTGCAATCACTGCCGCCTTATATCTTTTCGCCTGTGCCGCACACTCCTGTGCTGAAACTACAGAAAGTCCTGTCTGCATCGTAAGCATAAGCATCATTATAATTCCATAAATTTCTATTATTATCTTCATGCGCTCCCCCTACATTGCCTTCTGAAACAATTGAAAAATCAATAAAGTTCCCATCAACATATCTACCAACAGTTTTCCTGAAGTTCCAACAACCGGATATGCACAAATCATATGCATTTTAAAGCTTATATCCTCATTTTGTAATTCTGCTTCCTTTTCCTGCATCTTATGAACATGTCCAATAAGATTTGTAATCTGTTCTCCACCATTTCCCGTGCCGGAGACAGAGATCGAATATAGCATTTTCATACATGTTGTGATTTCAGGTATGTTAAATTTCTCACAAAATTTCAAATAAGCCTTCACATCTTCCGGATTATCTGTTATCCGTTTTAAAAGCATATTTAATTCTTCCTGTAAAATGTCCCCCGACCTTGAAATTGATTTTGCAATAGAAACCTGTACGTTATTCGTCTGTAGTAAAAGCGCCATATCCATCATCCAGGAAGAAAACATTTTATACAATGCCTTCTCTACTTCCTTTTTACTCATGCTGTAACTGAATTTATGCTGAAGTATTACAAAACATCCTGCTACGAAAAAAACTGTTCCAAAAATCTTCGAAATTTTTAAATAACATATAATCGTAGCGAAAAACAACGGAATAGCAAACAAAAGACTCTTTCTCCGTTCTTTTCCCTCATCATACCCCATTACATATTCATAAGAACTTTTCAGCATCTTTTTACTTTTTCCTATTTGCTCCATCCAGTCCTCTGCTAATTTCTTACTGCTTTTATAAAAAGTCACTAAACATAGCAGCATAAAAATAAATGAAGTAATCTGCACCGCAGTAATCCCAAAAATACTGACGTCTTCTCCGGTATAAGTCATGTCTTTTACACTGTTCATGATATACATATCCAGCCCACAGACAAATGCTGCCATAATGATAGATAAAACACAGTCCATATGATATGCTTTCTTATTTTTCTGTAATCCATAAACCTGCCGTTTCCATACTTCAATATCCTCAATCATCAGATTCGCCGACTTTTCCATTTCCCCACCGCGTTCTTCTGCACTGATTAACAGTTCATGTACCATATGGAGTCTGCTGCAAAAATAACGCTTTTCTATAATACCAAGTGCTTCTCCATAAAGATTTTCTTCTCCTTTTTTCCCGCCCGACTCTATGTATGAAATGGCATCGTTCACTGCCTGTTTCATCCTGCCATCCGGTAATGCATCTTTACATTCTTTTAACGCTTTTAAAATCTTGTGTTCTTTTTCAAAAGAATATAAAATCTGCTCCATGTAATCCACAATGTCTGAAAATCTTTTCTGTTCATACATTCTTTTATACATATTCATAATTAAAACCGGCAGGAGTCCAAATGATGCTGCAATAACAATGAAAATATATTTCACCTGCAGCTGAAAAAATACACTTACTGCAATTATTAAAGAAAGCATACACAAAATTGTAAGAAAATATGTTTTCCAATAAAAATTATAGCCAAAGGCATGTACTTCCTTTTGAAGATTCACCGGATTCCATATACTGCCCGGTCTTTTTTCTTTTCTTTCTATTTTCCACACTTTCTGAATTCCTCCAATTTTTTACAGTAAAATGGATTATTAATTCCTTCTCTCTCAAATTTCTTTTTTATCTCAGCAGGAATTTCCTCCGATACCTTCTTTCCGTCTTCAACCATCATATAAATTCTGTTTTCCCCATTTTCCCTGGAATAAAAACAAAATTGCTCCACATATCTTCTGATACATCCATCCTTCTGCTTTACCATACGGACTAAAACCCCGGCATTTACATCACTGTAAATACGGTTTTCCATACGCTCTGCATCTCTTTTTTCATCCATCATATTAAGAATACGGTCCGGTAATTTTCGAAGGTCATCGAGATGAATGGTTGTAAATCCAGATACACCGGTACTCCATGACTCAAGCAGGGATACGACCTCCGAGGAACGCGCCTCTGACAGCATCAGCCAGTCCGGATCCTGTCGTAAGGAAGCCTTTATCGCATCTTTATAATCAAATCCATCTTTTACCTGCAGTTCCACATGATCGTGTCCCTTATTAATCTCACCATAATGAAGTTCCAGACTATCCTCTATCGTAATAACTCTGGCATTCTCCTCAATAAACTGCATGGCTACTTTCGCAAGTTCTGTCTTTCCTACCCCAGGCTCTCCCCCAAATACGATAATCATCTTTGCTCTGACACAATTAATCAGAAGATGAAATATTTCCTCTTCACAAAAATTTTTACTTAGCAAATCATCTATCGAGTTACGCACCATTGGTGGTGATTTACGCAAGGAAATACTCATTCCTGATTTTGCAACTGATGGATGTAATATGCTGATTCTAAGTTCCTTTGTATCTGCTTCTAATACCGGATTTACATCATTAAACTGTTTATTTACACAATTTGCGATTACATTTGCAAATTGTCCCAAAAAGCTTTCTGAAACCTGTTCCTCTGCTTTATATCTCCCCTTTTTCAAATCTGTAATCCACAACTTCTTATTACTGTAATTCACTCCGGTAACATCCGGCTTTGATAAATATTTCCAAAAAACCCCAAACTGTTTCTCTGACGGCTCAAAATCAATAATCTGACCCATAATTCCCCCTTTTTTAGAGGCCTTTGTCATGGGACATTGGCCCCTCTCTACTCAACTGCTTTTAAATTCCTGTTGCATCATGCATTCTGCTGAAAAAAGATGTGACTGAGCTTACAAACTCAGTAGAAATTGTGCCATCGGCAGCAAGAAGACCAACAATAAGAACTGCAAGAGAAATTAAAATAGCCATTGCTACAAGTGCTGGTCCAAAATGTTCTGCAATATACTTCATCTGTTTTCCCCCCTTTCTTTTCATTTTACAGAGGTAAATTTTCATTTATCTCTTATAAACACAGGCATCTTATCCTGTATTTATAAAAAACAAATACGATATCAGACAATCTCTATTAAATTATCACTGTACTTTCTGTCATTCTTTTTATTCTTTTATTTTCTTCTTGGGAATTTTAATTTGAAAAAATCAAAGATATGCTATTGATGTTGATATATTATATATACAATATTAAAATTGTTTTGTCAATATGAATTTGACATTTTTTTTACAGAGTGAGCTATACGAAGTCAAAACCGCAATCTGTTCATCTGTTATATTGCCATTTACACTCTGTCATGTTATTATAAACATACTTCACGGACATTCCCGTCCGTAGTCTTCTTAAAAATCTGACGTTTCGTCACTTTTTCAGAAAAAATTATTTCATATCTACTACAAGGAGGATTTTGCCTATGGCACAACAAAAAACAAC
>CAKRCJ010000105.1 GCA_934307185.1 uncultured Roseburia sp. | reverse complement strand
TTCTTACCAAAAAGGAGTTATTTTTTACCAAAAACACAAACTATTTTACACTACCGATAGGTACTGGTTCTTTATTATCGGATGATTTCATGGCAAGTTTTATGACATGCCGGAAATGCCAAACTTTTTTATTTAAAATTTCTATAATAATGCAGACATGGGCAGAAACCGGAAAAATGGTTCTGCCCATATTTAATGAAAAGAGAGTCTTTATTAAAGTTCACCATATTTGCGGATATATTCAGCAAGTTTTGCGTCTTTTTCTACAAGTTCATCTTCAAGCCTTTTAATCTTCGCATCCTTATTCCGTTCCCAGAATTCAGCATCCGCGCGGGCGCGGGCCTGCTGTCTTAAAATATCATCCCCATTAATAGTATATAAATCATTACAAGCTTGGAGTAAATCCAGATTATTTTTAGCAATCATGTAAAGTTCCTCCCACGTTCTGGCTTTAAAGAGCTTTGCCCATTGGTCAATCTGATAGTGTTTATCTTCTTCAGTTGCAAGGTCTATCCGAGATAAGTCTACCACGTGGATACAAAATTTACTACTGTAAATTTTGCCAGTTTTCTGATTGGTTAGGAGATATGTAGAAAAGAATTCAGGATTATCCGGAAAAAGAGTGAAATTGAGAAAGCCAATGCTATGGACAGGAAGAACTTCTGTGTAATCTTCCCCGGAATTTAACTGGTCGAAACTGCGGAGAGCATAACAGATGGAACGTTCGGGCCAGTTATGGTCATTTGATAGTTGCATTTCAAGGTCGATGATTTGCTGCTTATTTATAACAACACGGATATCAAGAATAAAATCCTTGTCAGAAAATTTCTCACCAAGTTCGATAGGGTTGGTGATTTCTACTTGAATATCAGTTGTCTCAATGTGCAAAAGAGAACGAATAAGTGCGGTAAGTACCTGGTTATTACGTTGTAGAACTGCCCGGAAAATAAAGTCATTGGTAAGCGGATAGTCAATAGTGCCGGTTGCATTTTCGAGAGAAAGGGTTGAGTTTTGTGCCATAGAGCCTCCTTAATGTGAATTTAATATAAAAAATGAAAAATGACGAAAAGTCAGATTTTAAGAAATATACAGACGGATTGTCTGTGAATTATCTTTATTATATCACGACAAAATGAAAATGACAATTACAAAATAGTAGTTGTTGAAAATTAATCTATTCTAGAAACAAAAGGCTTTTAGCATATCCAATATTCTTTATATTAATTCTATTGATGAAAAATATCTATACAAACCATGAAATTGATAAATACTTTTGAACATGAATATTTACTGACAGTTTAGAAAAGATTGACAAATAGTAAATTGTAGTAGATAATGAAAAAGTTAGTGAAAATAGTCACATTTTGGTAAGCAATATAAAAAATCTGGCAAATTCACTATATTAGTGCAGATATGGGTTGTTTGTAATAGACGTTGATACAAGAAAAATGTGGTAAGCGGTTATGGTTTTTAGGAAAATAATCAATGAAAAATTGAAGATGTTTTTATGTGAGGAAGAGTTGTGAAAGAAAGCACCATAAACAAGGAAAAGTTAAATATTGCGATGTTTGGTCATAAGAGAATACCATCGCGTGAAGGTGGTGTGGAAATTGTAGTAGAGGAACTTGCTACAAGAATGGTTGAAAAAGGGCATTCAGTTACCTGCTTTAATCGGTCGGGACATCATGTGGCAGGGATTGAATTTGATGCAGATAAGAAAAAAGAATGGAAAGGTGTCAAGATTGTTAATGTATTAACAATAAATAAACGAGGACTTGCAGCGGTAACATCTTCATTTTTTGCAAGTATCAAATCTGCTTTTGGTAAATATGATGTTGTACATATCCATGCAGAGGGACCAGCATTTATGTGTTGGCTGCCTAAAGTAATGGGAAAAAAGGTTATTGTTACAATTCATGGACTGGATTGGGCAAGAGCAAAATGGGGAAAATTTGCAAGTTGGTATATTAAAAGTGGTGAAAAAAATGCAGTGAAATATGCGGATGATATTATCGTTCTTAGTTCCAGTGTTCAGAAGTATTTTAAAGATAAGTATGGAATAGAAACGAGATTTATTCCTAATGGTGTAAATCAAGCTGTGATAACAGAAGCTGATGAAATAAGAAAAAGCTGGGGACTAGAGAAAGATAGTTACATATTATATTTAGGTCGTATTGTTCCTGAAAAAGGCGAAAAATATTTAATAGAAGCTTTTAAGAAAGTTAAAACAGATAAGAAGTTAGTTATAGCTGGAGGAAGTTCTGATACCGATACCTTTATGGAAGAATTAAAAAAAATGGCAAAGGAAGATGAACGAATAGTTTTTACTGGTTTTGTACAGGGGAAAATTCTTCAAGAAATATATAGCAATGCTTATATATATTGTCTGCCATCTGACCTTGAGGGAATGCCATTAAGTCTTCTTGAGGCAATGAGTTATGGGAATTGCTGTGTTGTTAGCAATATTCCAGAGTGTACGGAAGTGGTAGAAGATAAAGCTGTTGTGTTTGAAAAAGCCAATATAGATGATTTGAGAGAAAAATTACAAAGTCTTTGTGAGAATAAGGAAACAGTTGAAACATATAAGTATCAGGCTGCAAATTTCATTTTGAAAAAGTATGGGTGGAATGATGTAGTTGAAAAAACTATGAAACTTTATAGATGAGTGAGGCAATGAAATGGCAAATAATAATTTGGATAAAAAATTAAATGGAACAGTAATTGTAACGTACCGATGCAATGCAAGGTGCTCAATGTGTAACAGATATAAAGCACCATCTAAGCCAGAGGAAGAAATTAGTATTGAAACTATTAAAAAACTTCCCAAAATGTATTTCACCAATATTACTGGTGGGGAGCCATTCATCAGAACTGATTTGAAGGATATTGTTCGTGAATTATATAAAAAATCTGACCGAATTGTTATTTCTACAAATGGATTTTTTACAGACAGGATTGTTGACCTTGCAAAAGAATTTCCACAGATAGGCATTCGTATTTCTATTGAAGGATTAGAACAGACAAATAACGAAATAAGAGGACTTGATAATGGTTATCAGCGAGGATACCAGACTCTGAAAAAACTTAGAGAAATGGGAATGAAGGATGTTGGATTTGGTATGACAGTTCAGGATAAGAATGCACCAGATTTAGTTCCGCTTTACAAAATTTCTGATGAAATGGGGATGGAGTTTGCTACAGCGTCACTTCATAATTCGTTTTATTTTGTTGAAGCAAAAAATATTATTCATGATAGACCAATGGTTGCAAAGAATTTTGAGGACTTGGTTAATGAATTACTTAAGAGTAAGAGCCCTAAAAAATGGTTTAGAGCATATTTTAATCATGGATTAATTAATTATATTTATGGACAGCATAGGCTTCTTCCATGTGATATGAGTTTTGACACGTTCTTTATTGATCCATACGGAGATGTCATGCCTTGTAATGGCACAAAAGACAAGGAGGTAATGGGAAATCTTAATAATCAGTCTTGGGATGAATTGTGGAATAGTCCAGAAGCAGAGACTGTTCGTTCAAAGGTACGTCATTGTGATAGAGATTGCTGGATGATAGGTTCTGTCTCACCTGCTATGCATAAGTACATTTGGAAACCGGCTTGGTGGGTATTTACTCATAAGTTAAAGAGTTTGTTTGGTGGAAAGTATTCTATGTATGAAAATAAAGTGGTTCGGGATTTTAGAGATGGAAAAGTGACGAAAGAAGAACTTGATAAATGCAGCACATGTGATATGTGTGCAGCTATTAATAACGGATTAAGCGAAGCAAGTAAGGCACAGCTAATTGGCAAGACGGGAGAAGAAATTGTAGATGCTGATATTGCGGAGCAGATGAAGGAAAAATAAAATGAGCAAAATAAAATATACTGCTATTATTGTGGTTTATAATAAAACAATTGCGGGATCAATCACATGCAAAAGATTGCAAAATATTTCTGGTGTTGATGTTGAAATAGTTATTGTAGATAATAGTGAACAGAATTTGCATAATGATGAGATATGTAAAACATTAGGATATAATTATATTTCTATGAATGGAAATAAGGGGTTGTCTAAGGCATATAATGCTGCAATAGAAAATACAAAATCGGATATAATTGTATTGTTTGACGATGATACTAATGTCAATGAAAAATATTTTGAAGTATTAGACAAGGCTGTTAGTGAAAATACTGATGCAGATATTTTTGCTCCGATTGTATATGGTCAGGATGGTGTTATTTATTCTCCTAATGAGTTTAATTTTCTTAGAAATCATTTTATTGATACTCCTGAACAAGTTGTTTCACAGGAAAGATTTAATGCAATTGCGAGTTGCCTTGCAATAAGAAGGCGTGTATTTGAAGATTACAGATTTAATGAAATTCTATTTGTTGATCAGATAGACCAGTATTTTTTCTGTGAGCAAAGAAAGCTAGGCAGGAAATTTGTTAAATTAGATGTTGAAATACACCAAAATTTTTATCAAAGAGGAAAAACGTTAGATCCTGAGAGCGCCTGGAAACGGGTGCGACTTAGATTAATAGATGTTATGAGACATGCTAAATTGATGGGTGGCATTAAATATAGAATGCTTGGACTTATTAAATGTTGTGGATTATCGTTGCAGATAGCGAAGAAAAGCAAATCAATTGCTGTATTATTAAAAGGGTTACTTCTGACAGGTAGATGTTTTTTTAATAAAATATAGAGGTGAAAAATGACAGATTTAATAATAACAGCTTTGATTTTATTAATAATTGGAGCATTTGTAATATATAAAGTTCAATTTCAAGAGG
Organism: uncultured Roseburia sp.; assembly: GCA_934307185.1. Taxonomy (GTDB): domain Bacteria; phylum Bacillota; class Clostridia; order Lachnospirales; family Lachnospiraceae; genus Roseburia. Next base: position 2,741 of record CAKRCJ010000105.1, on the reverse strand, counting down.
CAGAAACCGTATTTGATATTGATAGAACTTTAGCATTAGATTTTATTTTTTCAATAGTTATTATTTTTGTTCATATTCCTGAACAGTATCAGAATTGTCTTTCAGATTTTGTTGGCAGCTTTGCTTATATAGGTGTTTCCTTTTTTTGTATGAAAGCAGCTTATGGAGTAAAATATTCGTATGATAATAAAGAAAATTATTTGAAAAAGTTTTGGAATGTAAGACTAAAGAAAATTTTACTGCCATTGTTAGTTGTATGTATTATTAGTTTTATTTATTGTTTTTATAATTCTAATTTTAATATGTTTTGCCTATTTTATTACGATAACATATATGGCTGGATTAGAGTATTATTGCTTTTTTATATTGAATTCTATTTAGTATATATAGGTACAGAGAAAGTCGGAAATGCTATATTGATAAAATATAGGGATGCTTTTCTTGCTTTGTTAATTATATCTCAAAGTATTATGGATTATACGTTACATTATAATTTAATAAAGGGTTGGAATATTGAAAGAATAGGATTTGTTATTGGAATAATTCTTTATAACAATAAGGCAACTATAAAGAAATATATAGTCAATAATTGGAATAGGAAGATAATACTATTTTTAATTTCTACATTGTTGTTTGGTGGATTATATTTAAAATTTAAAGAAAGTGGTTTTGTTGGAAGTTATTTGATTAGGGGGGGATTAGAAACAACATTTTTGATATTGATAATAACTATAATTTTGAAAGTGAAATTTCAAAATCGTTTAATTAAAATTGGTGGAGGTATAGCATATAATATATATGTATGCCATCCTTTGGTATTTATTATATTATGTGGTGTTTGTAGAAAAATAACATCGGGTGCTTTTATAGGATGCACAATTGTTTTAACGGCAATTTTATCTTATATTATTTCTTTAATACAGAGAAAATTAGTTAAAATTGTAAGTGGAAAAGTGTTTTGGAGGAAATAAAATGAGAATATTATATTTTATGAATCATGCAGATCAAGGAGGAGCGGCACTTGCACTTTATGATTTGATTAAAGAAATAAAAGATAATTATAATGACATTGAGCCTATAGTGATAACTGGCAAGAAAAATAAATTGAATGAAATGTTTGATGAATTAGGGGTGGAAAATTACTCAGTTCCATATAAGAATTTTATAAGTTCATATCATTCACCTGAATTTTTTTGGAAAATGTTTTTTGGGTGTAGATATTATTTTTTTCAAAGAAAAGCTATTAGACAAATTGACAATTACATTGATTTTTCGACAATAGATATAATACATACAAATCTGAACAGGATAGATATTGGGGCAATCTTTTCAGAAAAATATAAGATTCCACATATTTGGCATGTAAGGGAATTTGGAGATGAGGATTTTAAATTATTATCATTTAAAAAAGACCCAATAAATTATATGAATGGATTTAAAAGTACATATATTTTTATATCAAATGCTGTAATGAAAAAATGGATAAAAAAGGGGCTTAAATATGATAATGCTAATATGATTTATGATGGTGTTAGAAGTGATTTATATAGTAAGAAAAATTTTCATTGCAATAAAGATAAATTAAAAGGAATATTTTTAGGTGGGTATTGTGATAATAAAGGACAAAGATTGCTTCTTGAAGCGATTGGTTTATTACCTAAGGATAAGTTAAAAAAAATAGAGGTTGATTTTTATGGAAATGGGGAAAAAACATATATTAATAAATTGATTTTAAGAAGCCAACAACTAGGAATAAGGGATAATGTTTTCTTTAGAAAATATGATCCCCAAATAACTCAAAAACTAACCAATTATGATGTTGGATTTAATTGTTCAGTATCTGAAGGATTTGGAAGAGTAACTGTTGAGTATATGATGAATGAAGTTTGTCCTGTAGTGTCATCTGGAGGAGCAAATACGGAATTAGTAGAGAATGGTAAGAATGGCTTCATTTATCAAAATAATAATGCAGGCGAATTGGCGAAAATATTGCTTTTACTGATTGAAAATAGAAATTATGTGTATGAAGCAGGTGTAATGGCAAAAAAATTCGCTGTAGATAACTTTTCAATGAATATACATACAAAGAAAATCGTTAACTTGTATAATGAGATAGTGGGAAATTAATAATGGTAAATATAGGAACACTGATTTTAATACTAATCATATTCAGTATATTTTTTAATAAAAGATATATAAAAGAAATTTATAGTTCATTATTTATTTTAACATGTGTTGTTGAATTAATGATTGAAAGAGGTTATTTTATTCAAATTGGAACACAACAAATTGCATATAGAACGGTTTGTGAAGCTATATTGTTTATATTTTCAATTTTTGTCTTTATAAAAAAAGGTAGTAAACTAAAAAAAAGAAATTTTTTATCTTTTTTATACTTGGTATTAGCGTTGGTTGCAGGATGGATTTTATTAATTATTTTTCCATCAAATGCTTCTGGAGCAACATTAGAAGTTTCATGGGATGCGATTTTAGTTGATAGAGTAAATAAAGTACTGATTAGATTTAATTCAGGAATGATTATAGAAATTATTCAAATAATTATGTACTTAGTTACATTGTTGATTTCTACACAAATTTTTGAAAAAGAAGAGTGGAGAAAAATATTAAGTGAAATCTGTAAATGGACAAGAAGTATTATGTTTATTAATGCAAGTGAAATAATATTTTCATACGTGTTTAAATCAAACATTTATAGAACAATAAGTGACAAAATATTAGGT
>CAKRCJ010000104.1 GCA_934307185.1 uncultured Roseburia sp. | reverse complement strand
CTTCTACAGCTAAATTTATATTTTCTTTTTCCATAATCAGATACTATATTGTGTATTCAGCGTTTTTATTGGCTTTTCAATACTTTTTCATGCTAACATATTTTGTTTTATATTGCAATAGGGTAATTGATTTTTTTGTTAAAAAATTATCATGCTATTTTCCTGTCTGACTAAAAAAAGAGACGTTTTTTGTATATTTTTAACAAAAACGTCTCTTTTTATCATTCTCTTATAAATGCTGTTTTATGTAATATGCGCAATACGTTTTAATAGAAAACATGATTTCCAATTACAGTTCCCTGCACAATTCCATTATTTGTTCTAAAGAATAATGCATCTGTTGTGATATTTCCATTCAATACTTCCTGGGCAGCCTGCATACACGTATTATTAACGCCCTGTTCTAACCTAAGGGCATATCTTCCACTTGCAACCGGAGAAAACTGTCCACTCTGATAAATAACCCCGGAAACCGTATTTGGAAAATAGGAACTTTTAACACGGTTTAAAACAACACTTCCTACTGCAAGTTTTCCCTCATAAGGCTCTCCATCCGACTCGCACTGGATGATAGCCCCCAGCAGATATAAATCACTGTCACTTGCCACATAGGAAAAGGCTGTATTATTGTTTTCCGCCTCCTGACGCTTGATTTCCTCCATACGTGCCGCGTCCTCTTTTGCCTTCTGAATTTCCAACTGTTTTTCGTATTCTTCCATCTGTGCAATCTGGCTATTAATATCACTGACCTTATCTTTTGCATCACTTAAATCAGAGTTGGTCTGGCTGATATTCGCCTGCGTGGAGCTGATAAGATTATTTACCGTATTCTGCTTTGATTTCATGTCATCCTGCATGGCAAGAAGCTCTTTTTCCTCACTTTCCATGCTCTGCTGCTTTTCTTCTAACGATGTTTCCTTTTGTGCAATCTGCTCCTGCATCTGCACAAATTCTTCCAGCTTTTGTCTGTCATAAGCATTAATCTCAGAAGCATATTCAGATTTGTTTAAAAAATCCGAAAAAGAGTCCGATGTCAGTAACATCTCCAAAGGGGATACATTTCCATTTTCATACATATACTGTATCCGCACTTTCATATCTTCATACTGTTCCTTCGACTGCTCTTCTGCAGCTTCAAGTTCAAGCTTTGTCTGCTCAATCTCTGCCTCAATATCCGAAATTTCTTTCTGCTTGTCATTAATCTGTGTTTCAAGCATATTCATGGAAGAAACGATATCTGACATCTGTCCGTTTAAAGTATCAAGGTCATCTTCTAAATCTTCCTTTTTGTCCTTTATATCATTCACTGCGTCCTGCGCGTCTTTCTTCTGGTCATTGAGCTTATCAATCTGGTCCTTTGCATCGTTAATATCCTGCTGCGTTACGTCCGCATACGCAGTTGTAACAGTAAGACAGCACACCAGCGCAACTGCTGCAAAAATCTTTTTCAAAGGAACTTGTTTCATATATACCTCTCTTTTTCTCTGTTACCTGCTAAAAATAATTTTGTCCTCCTTTTATGATAGCAGATTGTATTTAACCTTTCAATATGCTATTATCTCATATAGATGTCAACATCATTTTTTATGGTATGCCGTTTTTTTCTTAATAAAACAGCCAACGGAAAGGGTTTCAGTTTTTATGCAATTTGTAAAATCAGAAGATTTAAAACCAGGAATGCGGCTGGCAAAGCCTATTTACAATAAGATGGGTGTTCTTTTATATGAACGTGACACAAAATTAACACCGCAGAGCATTAACAGTATTGAAAATTTCGGTCTGATTGGTATTTTCATTTTGGAGCCGGCGGAACCACTGCCTCCGATTTCAAGGGAAGATATGGAGTTTGAGCAGTTTCAGACCATTTATATGTTTAAATTAAAAGACTGTATGGATAAGCTTTTACTTGGAAAAAATATTCCGGATATCCGCGACCTTGTACAAAATATTTATACCCATTACGGTTCTTTGGATCATAAGCTGAATTTTACGCAAAACCTGCGGAGTTCCGCTGATTTCGTTTACAAGCATTCGATTAGCGTTGCCATGCTTTCTGCTATGATCGCAAATGAGCTTCATATCAGCATGGAAGAGTCCCATTCACTTATTGCTGCCGCTCTTTTATATGATTTTGGTTATCTGTCCGTTACAAAGAGTATTCTTGATAAAGGAGAAAACCTTTCATCTTCTGATGCAGATTTCATTCAACGCCAGTTAGAGGACGGCTATGAAAAAATCCGTCCGCATTTTACGGAGCTTGGAGTTTCTGGTACTTCCATGGAAATTATCCAGAATTATATTTTTGAAAAACACGCAACCATTACTCCAAAGGCACCAAAACCTTCCGTACAGCTTTTGATTGATATATTAAAAGCCGCAGACAAGTTCGACCGCATGACTGCAATGAATATTAATCATCCACCGGTTTCCGAGCTTTCTGCCATGACTTATTTTCATAAAAATATAAAACGATATAACCGTTCTGTCATTACTGCCCTTGCAGACAGTATTCACATTCTCCCGACCGGAGCCTGCCTTGATTTTGCAAATGGCGAAAAGGGACTTGTCCTGATGGAAAATCCGGCAGATTTCTTACAGCCGATGATTTTAAGCTTTAAAGACAACCGGATTTACGATTTAAGTGACCCAAAGGTCAGCGAAAAGCTTGTCATTGTAGATATTATGAAAACAATGGATAACCGGATTGCCATTGACCGTGACACATTAAAGCATTTTGCAGCGGACCCTCTTATTAAGGAAACTGCAGACCGATTCCGGTCTCAGAAAGAAAAGATTGCCAGACGTAATCAGAAGCTTGCTGAAGAAGCTGCCAGAAAGAGATTATCTGATGTAGCTTCCAGACTTATCAAAGAGGAGCAGGCAGATGATGCTTTAAGACAGCGGACAGAAGTTATTAATCAGCTTTTAGGTGAGGATGTTTCCAGCGAAAGCTCCCCAAAAAAAGAGGAAGCTCAAAAACTTGAACTTCCAAACGAACCGGAAAAGAAAAGACCTGCCCGGAGAAAAAAACTGATTTAGTTTACATAAAAAGTGGCTGTCGTAACAGCCACTTTTTTTACTGTGCAGTTGTCAGATAACTGGATACGCAATATAAGGTCTGTCCATTATAGTCTACTCTCGACCATCCATAATCGGTATTAATTCCGGTTCTTGTCACTGTCTCACCGTTTTTCAATACTGCAACAACCGCAGAATCTGGGTTTGTTACACTTGGAAGTGTTCTTAAGTTTACCTCAATTTTAGCTGTTACCACATCATTGCAGGCTGTAAATTTTGTCTTTAATCCATCACCGGAAGCCGAGCCATCTGTTGCCGTATTATCCGAAGATGCCGGTTCTGTATAGCTTAAATCTGTTGTAAGATAACTGGATACTGCATACAAAGTCTGTCCATTATACTCTACTCTTGACCATCCACTGTTGCTGACTCCGGTTCTTGTTACCGTTTCACCATTTTGTAATGTAACAACCACTTTCGCATCAGAACCCTGGCTTGGAATATCCCTTAGGTTTGTAGACTGCTTTGCCGTCACTGTTTCATTTACTTCTGAAAAGCTCATTAAAGCTTCTGCATCTGCTGTGACTGTCTCCGGTGTGAAATCACTTTTGGCATCCGCTGTCTGTGTGTATCCAAAGTATGCAATATCAACATCAACCGGTTTACTTATTCCCGCAACTGTTCCCTGATTGGTGTACTGCCACATTGCATGTGTACCGGTATAATCAGACTGTGCTGTCTGCGGATACGGTGCCGACGGATACTGGGATACCCATATTTTATAGCTTTTCTCAATTTTCGAAGTATCCCACTTTTCGTCACCTTCTATTTCATTTTTTGCAGCATAAAACATTGGTGTATAACCTCTGTTATATATTTCATTTAAAAATGCAATAGCAATCCCTGTACGTTCAGCCTGCGTCAATTCATACTGCCTGCTGTCTGCATTTTCAAACCCTTCACAGTTAAAAGCAACCGGATATGTAATCTGATACTGTGAAATGTAATCTGCTACCCAGTCTGCCTCCTGCACTGCTTCTTCTTCCGTTATTGCCGTGGAAAAGAAATAAGCTCCTATCTTAATTCCATTCGCCTGTGCCTCCTGCATATTATATTTTGCGTTGGAGTCTGCAATAATTTCCCCGGTTGTCTGGGTACGGTAGCCTACCCTCACCATGGCAAACTGCACACCGGAAGCTGCTACCTGGCTCCAGTCTATGGTTCCCTGATATCTTGACACATCAATCCCAAAGGTCATCTCATCGGATTCTGACACATTATCAGATGCTAAAAGTGCCGTCACATCCACGCCTGCACCCGTGTCTGTTCCCATATTTTCGTTTTGCGGGTCGTCTGCATCTGTTTCTTCTGCATTCTCAGTGGTCTCAATATTTCCCATCACTTCAGTGGTCTTTTCTTCCGTCTCTGTTGTCTCACTTTGCTCCGTTGCCATCAAATCAACATCTGTATTTTTTTGTTTTCCACTTTTTCCTATAAAAACTAACGCAATAATGACACCAGCCAGAAGAACTGTCACAATAATGATTGGCAGTATAAAACGAAAATCCTGTGAGTCATCATTCAATGAGTCAAATTCAAGGTCATCATTAAATTTTTTCATTGTTTGCTGCACTCCTTTTTTCTCTATCAATTTCTATTTTTGAAACAATGTGGCAGCGTCACTTTTTGTTAATCTCTGGTTTACTCCTCAAACGGAATAACAGCTCCATCATATTTATCATTGATAAACTGTTTGATTTCATCAGATTTTAATACATCAACTAAAGCTTTGACACCTTCGTTATTTTCGTTTCCTTCTTTTACAACGATAACGTTAACGTATGTTTTTGCTGCTTCGGAGTCGGATTTTTCATAAGCAAGTGCGTCTTTTCCTACAGAGAAACCAGCCTGTAATGCATAGTTACCGTTTAATACAACGTAAGCTACTTCGCCTGTTACTCTTGCCACAGACTCTGCTGCAAGTTCTTCAATCTCAATGTTGTAAGGATTTTCTGCAATGTCATTTACAGTTGCCTCTAAGCCTGCACCGTCTTTTAAAGTGATAATTCCGTTATCCTGTAATAATAATAATGCACGCGCTTCGTTTGTTGTATCGTTTGGAACTGCGATTACATCACCGTCTGCAATTTCGTCTAAGCTGCTTTTTGTTCCCGGATAAATTCCGAACGGCTCATAGTGGATTTTTCCAACCTCTACTAAATGGGTTCCTTTCTCTGCGTTGAAGCTGTCAAGATATGGAACATGCTGGAAGTAATTTGCGTCCATCTCGCCGCTCTCTACTACTTCGTTTGGTAATACATAATCATCAAATTCTGTTACCTCTAAATCCCAGCCCTGCTCTGCTAAGATTGGTTTTGCTGCTGCTAAAATTTCTGCATGAGGTGTTGCGGATGCTGCTATTTTAATGGTTCCTTTGGAAGCTGCCGTATCTCCTGCGTCTGCTGTCTCAGTAACATCTGCTGCAGCTGTTTCCTCTTTGTCTGACTCTGCTGTTGTTGTAGAGCTGTTGTCTGCTGCTGCCTGATTATCATCTGCTTTGCTTCCGCAGCCTGCGAACACACTGATTGCTAAAACTCCTGCTAAAATACTTGATAAAACTCTTTTTTTCATAATAATTAATCCTCCTTATTTTTTATATAAAACAGATACGATACATGCACTCTCTCCTCATTAAAGTGCCTGCCTCTCTGCTCTATAACATGTTAATCTGTGACCTTTTTATTTTCTGTGGTCAAATTTGTCTGCCAGCTTCATACCGATAGTCTGGAAAATCTGGAATAAAATTATTAATAAAACTACGGTGACAATCATGATATCTGTCTGCCAGCGGGTATATCCGTAACGGATGGCAATTGCTCCAAGTCCGCCGCCGCCAACGGCTCCTGACATTGCGGAATATCCTAAAATGGTTCCAAGTGTAATCGTTGCTCCCACAAGAAGGGAGGTTCTTGCTTCCACTAACATCACTTTTGTGATAATAGTAAAGTCCGATGCACCCATGGATCTTGCTGCTTCAATGACACCTGCGTCCACCTCTTTTAACGATGATTCCACCATTCTTGCAATATACGGTGCTGCTGCAATGACAAGTGGAACGATGGTTGCCGTAGAGCCATAACTTTTTCCTACGACTAATCTTGTGAAAGGAATTAATAAAACAAGTAAAATAATAAATGGAATACTTCGTACAATGTTCGCAATCACATCTAAAATCTTATAGATAACTGCATTCGGTCTGATACCGTCTTTATCCGAAATTGTAAGTACAATTCCCATCGGAAGTCCGATAATGTATCCAACGATTGTTGATACCAGTGTCATGTAAAGTGTTTCCCAGATACCGGTAATAATCATGCCTGTAACTTCACTACTCCACATCACCTGTCACCTCCTCTATCTCTAATCCACACTCGATAAGATACTGCTCCATATCCACTTGAAGATGTCTGTCGTCCGGGAGTCCTAAAATCATTTCCCCCTTTGCAACACCTCCGACATTTTTTGTATCAGCCCTTAAAATATTGACCGGTGTGCCGAATTTCAAAATCATATTTGCAATGACCGGCTCAAACGCTGAATTTTCAGAAAATACAATTCGAAGCTTTTTGTCTCCCTGAATACGTTCCTTTAATGCTTTTTCATTGCCGGCTGTTTTTACCTCTGTCTCTGGAAGGTCTCTTAAAATAAGCTCTCTTGCAGCTTTTGACTTCGGATGGCTGAAAATTTCTTCCACGCTTCCGTTTTCCACTAACCCGCCATGCTCAATAATTGCTACCCTGTTACAGATTTCCCGGATAACCGACATCTGATGTGTAATGATAACAATTGTAATTTTAAACTGCTCATTAATACTTTTTAACAGTTCTAATATAGAAGCTGTTGTCTGCGGATCTAATGCGCTGGTTGCCTCATCACAGAGAAGAATTTTCGGATTTGATGCCAACGCCCTTGCAATTGCAACTCTCTGCTTCTGTCCGCCGGATAACTGTGCCGGATAAGCTTTTTCTTTTTCTTCAAGTCCGACTGTTTTTAACAGCTCTCTTGCTTTTGCCCTTGCTTCTTTTTTCTTTACTCCCTGTATCTGTAACGGAAAACAAATATTATCAATTACATTCTTCTGCATCAGCAGGTTAAAGTGCTGGAAAATCATTGCAATATCACTGCGCTGTTTTCTAAGCTCCTTTTCATTTAGGGTACTTAAATCTTTTCCTTCAACTAAGACCTGACCGTCGGTCGGACGCTCTAAAAAGTTTAAGCAGCGTACCAGGGTACTCTTACCCGCTCCTGACATTCCGATAATTCCATAAATATCACCGGCTTCAATTTTAAGATTAATATCCTTTAAAGCATCTACACTGACACCTTTTTGTTCAAATGTCTTTGACAAATGTTTTACTTCTATTTCAGACATATTCTATCCTTTCAATTTCCCTTAAAACTATTTGTTATTATATCAACGGTTTTTAAAATGTGTTAATACTTGAAACCTAGAGTGTGCTATAGGATAAACC
>CAKRCJ010000103.1 GCA_934307185.1 uncultured Roseburia sp. | reverse complement strand
CACACACACCTTTGCACAGATAAAGTCCAAGACCACTCGCCTTCTTATCCATCCTGCCGTTATATCCGGTAAAACCTTTTTCAAAAATTCTCGGCAAATCTTCACTCTTAATGCCGATACCTGTATCCTGCACGAAAACCTTCAGACCATTTTTTGTCTCTTCTGCCGAAATTTTCACACTTCCATGCTTCGTATATTTAAGCGCATTTGACAAAACCTGCTCCAGTACAAAACAAAACCACTTCTCATCGGTGAGCACTGTATAATCTAACTGCCCTAACTGGATAGAAATATGATTGTAAATGAAAATAGTGGCATATTTTTTAACAACCTGTCTGACTAACTGTTCCAACGAATTGCGCTCTAATACCAAATCGTTGCTCATTTCCTCGAAGCGCAGATAATTTAGTGCCAGTTCCACATAATTTTCAATTTTAAACAGTTCCTGACGACATGCTGGTGCATCCTGCTTCTCTTCTTGTAAAAGAAGATTTAAAGCTGCAATCGGAGTCTTAATCTGATGCGCCCACAGTGCAAAGAAATCCTGTTTCTCCTGTAATTCTTCCCAGTGTACGCGCTCCTCTGAGTTACTTTCTTTCATTTCTTTAAGTTCTTTTTCATGCAGCTCTGTTCTTTTTTGAAAAATCCGATATTGCATGTATAACATTATGACCCATAGTATCAGAAATATGCTTGTTAAATAAAAGACATACTCTGCCTGTAGCTGATATAGAATTGATACTACAAATATCAGAATAGAAAAGATGGGTGCTATACAAAGTAAGCCAACGTTTTCTGAGATAAAATTTTTAATGTTTGTTTTCATTCCACAAGATACCCAATTCCACGCTTTGTTCCAATAAAATCTGTAATGCCGGCAGCTTCTAATTTTTTCCGTATTCTCGTGATGTTGACCGTCAGCGTATTATCATCCACAAACTCATCATTGCCCCAAAGCCGCTCCATGATTTCCTCACGGCTGACTACTTTTCCCTGCTTTTCCATCAGCGTCTTTAAAATCAGAAATTCATTTTTTGTAAGTTCAATTTTCTCTCCATGGACTGTTGCACAGGTATCGTCCAGGTTTAAACTAACAGGTCCACACTCTAAGGAATGGCTGGTAAGGTCTGCGCCGTAGCTTCTGCGCAGCACAGCCTGTAGCTTTGCGGTAAGCACCTGCAAATCAAACGGCTTGGAAATAAAATCATCCCCACCCATGTTCATTGCCATCACAATGTTCATATTATCGTCCGCAGAAGATAAAAACACGATCGGAACCTTTGATGTTTTCCGGATTTCCGCACACCAGTAAAAGCCATTATAGTATGGAAGCTTAATATCCATAATAATAATATCCGGCTGAAACTCTGCTGCTTCCTCTGTAATTTTTTCAAAATTTATAGCACACTGTACCTGCATCTGCCAAGTGGTAAGATGTGCAGCTACTGACTTGGCAATGACTGCGTCGTCTTCCACAATAAATACTTTGTTCAAGAATAGCTCCTTTTTCTTCTATCCAGATTATTTAGGCGTTTGCGAAACTCAATTTTAGTTATCTATGATTGCCTAATTCTACGCTTCTTTTCTCTTACGGAAGAGATATTCGTCAAGCTGCTTTTTGATATCCTCCGGTATCTCTCTTGTTACCGGGCAGACTGCTGCATTGGCGAAGCGATTGGTAAACACAGCAAGGAAATCAATATCTTTCTGAAGCTGCTCCATTGACATTACTTCTTTTAAATCATAGCAGCAGTGGATTGGTGCAACATTGCCGCTTGCAATCCGTGCGAAGGAAACTGCCGGTATTCCTTTATCTGCAAACGGGGTGGAATCACTCGAATACACGCCTGTCTTAGATGCAACCGGAAATCCAACTTCTGCTGCCATGTAAGAAATATAGTTTGAAAGCTTTTCCTCTGCAGAAACACAGGCAATAAATTTTCCCATATAGGTTCCAATCATATCCAGATTAATATTTAATACAATCTTTTCCAGTTCTGCCTCATGGTCTTTTACATATGCCTTTGAACCAAGCAGCCCTCTTTCTTCACTTCCGCAGAATATAAAGCGCAGACCGTAATTTAACTCTTTTCCCTTCATCTGCTCCATAATTCCAAGCAGACCTGCACATCCACTCATATTATCATAAGCACCATGAGACAGGGAAGTAGAGTCATAATGTGCGCTTAATACAATCCATTCGTCTCTTTTTCCCGGGATTTCTGCAATTACATTGTGAGAGTTCCCATCAAATTCATTCTGTTTCACTTCAAGCCGGATATGCTTTACTCCGTTTTTCACAAGATTTATTGCCTCAGTGGAATGAATCATTGCACAAAGCGCTTTCTTCTGCTCACCGACAACTGCCTCACGAAGGTCCCTCTGGTCGATATCGGTATTCGGATAATGAATATTTCCATACTGGAATAAAATTGCCTTTGCCCCTGCCTTCATCAAATCCTGATACGTAAAAAATCCAATTCCCTGCGTATCCATTAAAACTATTTTATCCTTTGCTCCTGCAATGGAAACCGGGTCTGTTCCCGGCATATAGTAAAGCTCACCCTCTGCCACACCGCTTCCGCAACAGGTAAATGCCTTACAGGTGATTTCCGTATCATCAGCATATAAATGTGCTTCTTCAATTTCTCCCATCGCAACACGAAATCCTTCGATTGCTGCAGGCACTCCGAATTGTCCACACTGCTCCTTTAAATATTCTGCCACCTGTAATTCTTCCTTTGTACCGCTGGCATGTACAAAATCTGTATTATCAAAAATCTGCTGCAAATTCATCTTAATCTCTCCTGCGTTATTCTTCTGTCTCATTTTCTTTCACTTTATCATAATAAGCCTTATATCTGTAAATCGTTCTCTCACTGACATTATTTTTCTTTGCAATTTCAACTAAAGGCAGCCCACTCTCATAGCTGGTAACAAAATCATTATAGAGGGCTGTCCATTTTGCATTGTGCTTCTGGCGTCCGCTCATTTTTCGATTTTTAAAATATTCCAGTTCTTCCTTAAGTTCTGCATTCTCTTTTTCAAGCTGCTCTATTCTCTTTAATGCCTGTTCAAATGTAATATTTTCACCCATAACGGCGTACCTCCCATGGCGCTTCGATTTTATCTATATTATAAACTCTGATTATTTTTCTGTCAATTTGATTTTGACATGATTTATTTAGAACAAAGAATGTGCCTTGGCACATTCTCGCGCCTGCGGCGGTCGCTTGCGACATCTACCTTATACGCCGCAGTGCGCATCCTCGCGGAGCGTTTTTTACTTTACAGGAAAGTAATTTCCTATAAAGTTAAAAATACGATTTCTATCCCTGATAAAAACCGTACTTTTTTCTTCTATGCCTTTGAATTAAAAGAAGGCATGGCATCAATGATTTCCTGCAGCGGTGTCCATGAGCTTAAGTCCTCTTTGTCTTCTGCCTTATCCAGAAAATCTTCATTTGCATTATCTGTTTTTCTTTTTTTATCCGCATCATTTTCCGGCAGCCGGTTATACGCAGCGGTTTTCTTAAACTCTTTGGCAACTTCATTCATTGCTGCCAATATCTGCTCCTTATACGGATCCTTATCCGACACTCCTGCCATTGCAGATGTAATTATTCCGTTTGCTTCCTGTTTTGTTTTCGCCTGTTTTAACTGCTGCGTCATCTGCTCTGCCATTGCACGGATACGCTTATACTGCATATAAAGCTGAGGGTTATTCTTACGCAGGAAATCTTCTTCTTCCGGTGTCAGCTTTTTTCCTGCCTTTAATTTGGCATCAATCCGCGCTGACATTTGCGCTTTTTCCTCTTCCGTCATGTCTGAACCGGAATTATCAATTTTATTTAAAATATAATTTGTCAGTTCTTCCTGTGTCGTAAATACAATTTCGTTATTCTCTGAATTTCTTAACAAATTTAATGACTGTGGTATGTTCATACATTTATCCCTCATACTCTATACGCTGTTGTGGATTTTTCTCTCTATCTAACTTCTGTTTTGATGTTGTTACAGACTCCCAAAATATTTTTTTATGACAGCCTCTGCCGGTTTCGCGTAGGTTTCATAATTTTTCTGTATGTCTGTATCTGATTTTTTGTACAAATCCGCTGTCCATGACCATATACAAACACCTTTGACCCATTCTCTTTTTCTACATGCAACAAACATATCTTCAAACCACTGTGCTTGTCCTTCTAAGTCAATGTCTCCATTAATTTCCCAGTTATTTGGTATAGCTTTAGAACCTTCTACTGACATACATCCAGTTTCTGCAAAAAAGAAAGGTTTATCATATTTTTTCACAACCGCTTCTATTCTATTAAGCTGATTTTCCCAATCGCCTAACGGATAATAACCACTTGATGAAATAATATCTACACAATCCCACCATTTGACATTGTGCTCCTGGTATTTATCCGTATTGTATGACACAAGTCCATCATATACCGTCCTTATCTCCTCAATCACTTTCCTCCATTCTTCTTCCCTATGCTCACTCATCACCATTTCACAGCCTGCGATAAATATTTCACAATCATTTTCCTGAGCTATTTTGGCATAATGCAATTGGAAATCAATATATGATTGAAACCAGTTGCTCCATTTCGGTTCGCAAACTACATCCTCATCAAAAAAACTGATATGTGCGCGCCATGTTCCATTCATACAATTTACAGTAGGCTTAAGTGCTACACGAAGTCCAAGTGTTTTAGCATATTTAATCATATTTACCAACTCATCATCTTTCATCGTAGCTTCTGATGAAAAACAAATATTCTCGGATTGTGGTGTACTCTGTACTCCCGCAGGTACAAACGTCACAAAATTTGCGCCTGTCCGTTCCTTCATCACTTTAAGACTTTTCCTTGCGTTTTCCGTATCAAATGTTCCGGCACCTGCAAAAGGTGCAAATGTAAATCCATTTATATATTCCATTATTCCTTCACAACCTCGTACAAATTTTTCTGCATTTTATCTTCAAAATACTGCTTTAATTCCACATTTCTATCCCACATTTCCTGTGGATAATATCCGTATCGGCTCTTGACATCCTCCATCCGCTCTTCCAGTGTCACAATTCCATCTGCCTTTGCGATTGCATCACACAATTGAATAAGATAATCATAATCATCAAACTGCGTCTTTTCAAGCAGAAAAACTAATTCCCCCTGCTTTTCTTTTGAAATATCAAACTTACCGAGATAGTCCTCAATTTTCCTGTGCCCAAAAGAATGTGTAAGTGCAATTTTTGCCGCATCTTCATAACCTAATTCCAGTAGGTAATGATATCCGTTATAAATATGTGCAAGCTGAATAACACCGAAACGTCTGCCGATATCATGAAGCAATCCGAAAACATATGCTTTTTCCGGGTCAAGTTCCGCACATTCCTGCGCAATTTTTTGTGCTGCCCCTGCCACAAACTCACAGTGCTGCTCCCATTGACCGGGATTGCAGGAAGCCGCCTCTTTTAACAGCATATTGGCAATCGGAGCAGATAAAACCTGTCCATTCTTTTGCAAATACTCAAATAATACCGTTGTAATTGCAGGATAAGTAAGATTATCCGGTAAACGGTCAAACGACTTTACCTCCGCCATCTCACTTTCCGGTATAGCCCCAAGTTTATGTATGACCGCTTTAAATACCATGCCGTTTGCACCTTTGCCATCATTTTCTCCCGCCCGGTAATCACATAACGGTGCGATGTAATAATCTGTAGCACCGGACTCCTCGTAAAGTTCGCGTTTTGCTGCCTCAAGCGGTGTTTCCCCTTTTTCGATATGCCCTCCCTGCGTTTCCCAGGTGGTTCTTTCCTTGTGTCTGCTTAAAAGAATTTTTCCTTTATACTGGGAACAAATTACTACGTATTTATATGTTTGCAATTCTCCGATGGGGTAAACTTTGGTTATCATAAGGTTCTCCTGTTTTATTTTTATTAAATAGATAATAGTGTGTCTTCGATGCTTTTATTCGTTTTGTACAATCATAGATAGTTTAAATTGAGTTTCGCAATTACTTATTTTATTATAACTTATCATTTTTAAGTTCTTCTGTACTGATAGCAAATAATTCCACTAATTTTGCCCTGTACTCCAGTTCTGTCGGTGTAAGACCCGGAAATTCCCGCATATCTTTTACATGCTGTGCTTCATGTTTTAAAAAATTAACGGTAAATTTCTCACTTTCAAAATCATAAGCACATTCTATGCAATTCACTGTTCCATCCTGAGATGCCCAGCCTCCTGCACCATATTTTCCAAATGTCAGATAATCCAGCCAGCTACGAAACAGAAAACCTCGCAGAATATTTACGGTATATTCTTCCACTCCATCAGGAAGTTCTACCTGATAGGACGTTGGAACGGTATCTTTCCAGATATAAGGTCCAAAATATCCCTGCGTTTTCCCAAAAAGAGCATGGTATCCTTCCCTCTCAAAAGTGTCCTGCAATTTTTCTGTAAGAATATCCTCGTCTGCTTTTGAAACAGAAAGAACTGAACATAGCTTCTCTATCAGCTGTGCTGCAGCCTGTTCTTCGTCTGTGCCGCAATAGAACACCTCTCTGAAATATTCCTGATAAGCCAATAATATATCATTTAATACTTCGCTCACTTCATATTTATGATAATTCTTTTTCTCAAATAAATCGACATATTTCTCCAGTTCTTTTTTATATTCAGGCTGATGGCGCATAATTTGCATTGCTTCCCTAAGTTTTCCTTGCATGAGTAATTCATCTATTGGGGTCATATTATATTTTTCTCCTGTATCTAAATTTAATTCAAATTGCGAACACATGTGTTAACTGTTATACCAACTAAATATTATTATCATTCCAACCACTATGCAACAAAAACTGTTTTTATCTGCCTGTTTACTTTTTTCAAAAAATTATTTACTTTTGACAGATAAGCTTCTCCCATGGTTCATACCCTTTCATATAGCTGAAATCTTCTTCATTTCTAAAAGCTTCTAACAGTTCTGTCTTAACCGTCTCAAACATAGAACTATTAACCTCCCGAAATTTTTTGTGCTTGTATAATTGGGATTTCCGGAAATCATACATGGTATCCACATTTTTAAGCAACTGCTTTACCACTTTATAGGTTCCCTCTACTTCTTTCCCCGCACATACAATATCAAGCATCGGTGAATATTCATTATATTTTCCCATTTCCAATGTATGCGATATTATCTGCATTTTCTCCGATAAAAATCTTGCATAAGAGATATCATCTTCTTTCAGTGCCAGCCCTGCCATCATGGAAAGTACAAAATTAAATGTACTGTACTCCGAAAAAATCACATCTTCATATATCGCATATGCCTCTTCAATTTTTCCCTGTTCCTGATACAATCTGCCCTGGTAAATTTTTTTCATAGGATCACGATTGAAAAAATAGTCCAAATATTTTTCTGCCTGGGCATAATCCTTTTTCCGTAAATAAAATCCAAACAACGAATCTGCTGCATGGTACTGTATATCTTCATTTTCGTCATTCAGTGCCAGCTCATACCATTCGTTAATCTGTTTATCATATTTTTCCGGATTGTTGCATTTATCCGTTATTCTTCTTGCATCAAGCATTACCGCAGCCTGCCAGATAAGCATGTTACAATTCGGATATTC
>CAKRCJ010000102.1 GCA_934307185.1 uncultured Roseburia sp. | reverse complement strand
GACCATGAGGAATTGGTAGATGCAATTGAGCAGAAAAACAAAGAAAAAGCAAGAGAAATCGCACTCCGCCACATGGAACGTTATGTAGAAAATATTGACACAATTAAAGCAGAATTTCCAGATTATTTCCAGAAATAGAATATTAACAGGAACAGCAGCAGACTGACCTTTGGGTATCCAATAAAAATGGATGCCCAAAGGTCAGTTCTTTTATTATCTGACAGAAAAAATACCTTAGAATATTTCAATCGCATATTGACAAACAAATAATTGAGATATATATTAATTTATATGAAATATATAACATAATATAAAATATATAAAGGAGAAAAATAAATGAAAGGTGAATATGATGTTGCGGTAATCGGAGCTGGTGTAATCGGAAGTGCGATTGCAAGAGAACTGTCCAGATACAAATTAAAAATAGGGGTATTTGAAAAAAATCTGGATGTCTGTAATGAAACAAGCGGTAGAAATTCAGCGGTGGTTCATGGAGGATTTGCTTATGATGCGGACACATTAAAAGCAAAATTCTGCGTAAAAGGAAATCAGATGATGGGTGATTTATCCGAAGAACTGGATTTTCCATTTAAGCGCTGTGGAAAAGTTCTTGTGGGTAATACAGAAGAAGACATGGAACAGTTAAAGCGCACGATGAAGCAGGGGGATGTAAACGGTGCAACCGGACTCGAACTCATCGATGAAAAAAAGCTTCATGAGCTTGTCCCGGCAGTTGTAGGAAAATTTGCAATGTGGTCTAAAAACAGCGGTATTATGGACCCGTTTTTATTTACAATTGGTCTGGCAGAAAATGCAGCGGAGAATGGTGCAGAATTTTTGTTAGGACATGAAATTATTGGAATTGAGAGAGCAGATGACGATTATGTGCTTCGTACCGGAAAAGGAGAATATAAAGCACACTGGGTCATCAATGCAGCAGGACTTGGCTGTAAAAAAATATCCGATATGCTGGGCATAACAGGATATCATGTGATTGGCTCCAAAGGAAATTATATTATTTTAGATAAGCGTTTAGGAAGTCTTTTGCCGATGCCGGTGTATCCAGTTCCAAGTAATACATATATGGGCATTCATGTAACACCTACAGTCGATGGAAATGTTACTGTTGGCCCGGATGCAGAAAATGTAACTGATTTTTCTTATTACGGAGTTCCACAGAGAAATATGGATGAACTGGCAAAAAGTGCTTCAAATTTATGGCCGCATATCAATAAGGCAGACCAGATTCGTAATTTTTCCGGAATATTACCGAAATGGGTTGATGAGAAGGGGGTTATCCAGGATTTTAAAATAGAGATAAAAGACGACATTGCGCCTCATACAGTTAACTTAGTCGGAATTGAGTCACCGGGACTTACAGCGGCAGTTCCAATTGCACAATATGTCGTGGAACTTATGAAAGAACGTGAAAATCTGGTAAAAAATGATAAATTTATTCCAGAACACAAGTCGATTAAGAGATTTGCAACAGCATCATTTGAAGAAAAAAATGCATTAATTAAGGAAAACCCGGAATATGGTGAAATCATTTGCAGCTGCGAACAGGTGACAAAAGCGGAAATACGTGCAGCAATCAGAAATCCACTAGGTGTTGCTACAATGACAGGAGTAAAATACCGTACACGTGCAATGATGGGAACCTGTCAGGGTGGCTTCTGCCAGATGAAAATTGAACAGCTCATAGAGGAAGAACTGGGAATACCTGCAAAAGATGTAAGATATAGCAGACCTGGGTCATGGGTATTAACTGGTAATATGCGGGAGGAAAAGTAAGATGGAAGATAGAGATGTTGTGATTATTGGTGGTGGACCGGCAGGGCTTGCAGCCGCATTAGAGCTTTATAAAAATGGAATAAAAGATATTTTAATCATTGAGCGGGAAAACCAGCTTGGCGGAATTTTAAGACAATGTATACATGACGGATTTGGTCTTGGCAGATTTGGGGAAAGTCTTTCAGGCCCGGAATATGCGCAGCGTTTTATTTCAGAGGTTGAAAAATATAAAATACCATATATGGTAAGTGCTGCAGTAACGGAAATCACAAAGGAGAAAAAGGTAACCGTAGTGGCGCAGGACGGAATGCATGAGATTTGTGCAAAAGTGGTCATACTTGCAATGGGCTGCAGGGAGCGGAGCCGTGGTGCATTGGGAATTCCGGGAGAACGTCCGGCGGGAGTATTTACTGCAGGAACCGCACAGGCATATATGAATTTGTATAACAGAATGCCGGCGAAGGAAGTAGTAATTCTTGGTTCTGGAGATATCGGAATGATTATGGCGCGCCGTCTTACCTTAGAGGGCGCACATGTGCAGGCGGTATTTGAAATTATGTCACACCCAAGTGGACTGCCAAGAAATATTATCCAGTGTTTAGACGATTATAACATTCCACTTTATTTAAGCCATACAGTGACAGAAATCCATGGCAATGAGAGACTTACCGGAGTGACTGTATCAGAGGTAGACGGACACTTACGTCCTATTCCGGGCACAGAAAAAAGGTATGACTGCGATACATTAATTTTATCGGTCGGTCTTCTGCCGGATAATAAGCTGACAAAGGATGTGGGAATTGCAATTGATCCTCATACAAAAGGAGCGGTTGTAGATGAGTTTATGCAGACCGAAGTTCCTGGTATTTTTTCAGCCGGAAATGTGTTACATGTACATGACCTGGTAGATTTTGTTTCCATGGAAGCAGAACATCTGGCAAAATGTGCAGCGGAATATGTGCAGGGTAAAGAGCTTCCGGCATGCAATATACAGATAAAAGCCGGCAGCGGCGTAGGACATACAATCCCACAGAAAATAAGCGGAAAAAACGATTTCCAGTTATCCATGCGTGTAAATAATCATTATGGCGAGTGCAGAATTGTGGTAAAGCAGGACGGAAAGGAAATTGCAGCAAAAAAAATGAAAAAAGCAATTCCGGCAGAAATGATACAGTTTACGGTAAAAGCAGATAAGATAAATGGAGAAAGTGATTTGGAGGTGATGGTAGAATGTTAAAAAAATATACATGCATTATTTGTCCAAATGGCTGTGAAATAGAAGCAGAGGTAAAAGATGGTGAAATTAAATCTGTAAGCGGATATACCTGTAAACGTGGTGAGGAATATGTCCGTCAGGAAATTCTTGCTCCAAAGCGTACCATTGCAAGTTCTGTAATTGTAGAAAATGGAGAATTACCAGTTACAAGTGTGCGCATTACGAAAGCTGTTCCAAAAGAATTAATTCCGGAAGTGATGAAAGAAATAAAAAAGCAGAAAGTGACAGCGCCGGTTATATCTGGAACGGTTCTGATTTCAGGTATATGTGGAACGGACAGTAATCTAATCTGCACAAAGACAGTAAAAGAGAAAAAATAAAAATAAGAAATAAAATAAGAATGTGGACGCTGTCCCAGGGCTTTTTGTCAGGGATAATGTCCACATTTTTTTGTTTTACAAATAAATAAATAAATTATATAATAAGAACAATTGTTTCTGAATGGGACAAAAGGGAAGAACAAACTAAAAGTGAAAAAACAGTCAGGGAAGGATAGATAAAATGAAAATAGGCAGCAGGGATTTTGCGACAAGCGGACATACCTATATTATGGGAATATTAAATGTGACACCGGATTCTTTTTCTGATGGCGGAAGATTCAACCAGATTGATGCGGCATTAAAGCACGCAGAAGAGATGATAAAAGATGGAGCAGACATCATTGATATCGGAGGTGAGTCCACAAGACCGGGTTATACAAAGATTTCCGATGAGGAGGAGATAAGCCGTGTCGTACCGGTTATAGAAGCGGTAAAAAGAGAATTTGATGTTCCAATTTCCGTGGATACTTATAAAAGTGCAGTTGCAAAAGCAACAGCAGAGGCAGGAGCTGACTTAATCAATGATATCTGGGGCTTAAAATATGACGAAAAAATGGCAGAGGTCATTGCAGAGACAAAGCTTGCCTGCTGTTTGATGCATAACCGCACGAATGATGTCTATGAGAATTTCATGGAAGATATGAAAAAGGATTTGCGGGAAACAATCGAAATTGCAAAACGTGCAGGAATTGCAGACGATAAAATTATATTAGATCCTGGCGTCGGCTTTGCAAAAAGCTATGAGAATAATCTTGAGGCAATCCGGTGTTTAGCGGAATTAAAGGAATTAAATTATCCGGTACTGCTCGGCACTTCAAGAAAATCAGTTATTGGTTTAACACTTGACCTTCCGGCAGCAGAGCGTGTGGAGGGAACAATTGTCACAACGGTACTGGCAGTGGAAGCAGACTGCATGTTTGTGCGGGTGCATGATGTAAAAGAGAATTGCCGTGCGGTCAAAATGGCAGAAGCAATTATTAGAGGAAGTTTAAGATGACAGGAGATTATATTAAAATTACAAATTTAAAAGTATTTGCGCATCACGGAGTTTTTGCGGAAGAGACGAGAGACGGGCAGGACTTTTATGTAAATGCAAAGTTGTATTTGAATTGCCGGAAAGCAGGGCAGACGGACAGCCTTTCGGACTCATTAAATTATGGCGAAGTCAGTCATTTTATTACGGATTTTTTACAAAAAAACACTTACAAACTGATTGAGAGTGCAGCAGAGCAGCTTGCAGAAGCAATGCTGCTTTCTATGCCGGTTTTACAAGGAGTAGAGATAGAATTATGTAAACCGCATGCGCCGATTGGACTTCCGTTTGAAAATGTATCCATTACGATAGAGAGAAGCTGGCATCAGGTTTATCTTGCAGTCGGCTCAAATTTAGGGGATAAGAATGCCTATATTGAAAACGGAATTGAGGAATTAAAGCAGGAAAAAAAGATTAAAGAGGTAAAAGTATCAGAGCTTCTTGTGACAAAACCGTATGGCGGTGTGGAGCAGGACGATTTTGTGAACGGCGCAATTGCGTTAAAAACACTTTTTACCCCACAGGAATTGCTGGATAAACTGCATGAAATTGAGCAGCATGCCAACCGCAAACGTATCATTCGCTGGGGTCCAAGAACGCTCGATTTGGATATTATTTTTTATGACAAACTTGTTTCTGAGGATGAAAATCTTATCATTCCTCATATTGATATGCAAAACAGGGATTTTGTTTTAAAACCGTTAGCGGAGCTTTGTCCGAATTACAGACATCCGGTGCTTTTAAAGACGGTGAGCCAGTTGTTGGAAGAATTAAAGGAAAGATAAAAAGAAAAAGGAACGAAGATGAAAGCAATATTATTTGATTTAGATGGCACCATTATTAATTCCGAGGAAGGAATTACAAAGTGCGTACAGTATGCATTAAAAAGTTTTGGAATAGAGGAGCCGGATTTGAAAAAGCTGTTATGCTTTATCGGTCCACCGCTCGATCCGGTTTTCCGGGAAAAATATGGCTTTGATGAAAAGCAGGCATGGGAAGCGGTTGTAAAATACCGGGAACGCTTTGATGTAAAAGGTATTTTTGAATGTGAGCTTTACGATGGCGTGGCAGATGCCATTAAAAAATTAAAAGAGGAAGGCTACGTGATTGCACTGGCATCTTCAAAACCGGAAGGCGCCTGCAGACGTATCATTGAGCATTTTTCACTGACACCGTATTTTGACATGATTGTCGGTTCTACTTTGGATGGAAGCATCAGCACAAAGCAGGAGGTGTTAGAGGAGCTTGGCAGAAGAATGAAGCATATGGACATTGCAAAAGAGGAGATGTGTTTAATCGGCGATACCCATTACGATGTGAATGGGGCAAACCAGTTTGGAATACGCTGCATCGGTGTGACCTATGGCTTTGGAACAAGGGAGCAGCTTGAAAATGCAGGAGCATACCGGGTTTGTGATACAATTAACGAAGTTTTGGACGTTATTCATCAATAGATAATTGAGAAATGAATGGAAGAGGTAGAATACTTTGAAAAAAGGAGCGGGATTTAAACTCTGGCAGATTATTTATCCGGTCGGAATTTATTATGTAGTATCAAGTCTTGTGTATTTTGTGCTGGAGCTTTTTCTTGGAAACGAGCAGCAGACATACATGCTGAGGCAATTAATTTGTTCAGCGGCAACCATTCCGGTGACGATTTCTTTTTACAGGCAGGATAAAGCGGCAGAGGAGGTTGTTTACGGAAAAGAAACGTTAAAGCTTGACAAGAGGTGGTTTAGGGATCTTCTTTGTGCTGTTGTCGGGGCGGCTGCGCTTGGAATTGCAGTAAACAACGTGATTGCAATGACACCGTTAGTACAGATGTCGGAAGGCTTTAAGCAGGCAAATGAGTCCTTTTTTGCTGGCACAGTTCTTTTTGAACTGGCAGGCTCCTGCTTTATTATTCCAATTGCAGAGGAATTACTGTTCCGCGGTGTTGTGTACAAAAGATTAAAGTTGTATCTTGGCGTGACACCGGCGCTTATCGGTTCTGCGGTTCTTTTTGGTATTATGCATGTGAATTTGGTGCAGTTTCTTTATGCAACGGCTGTCGGTCTGTTTCTGGCTTTTTTACTGGAGAAAACGGGAAAACTTTCCATGGCAGTTTTCGGACATATTGCGGCAAATCTTGTGGCGGTGGCAAGAACAGAGACAGGCTGGCTGTCCTTTAGCTTTTATCCGACTGCCGCAGGAATATTATTTACGGCTGTTATGGCAGCTATTGGTCTTGGTATAGTTTATCGGCTGGCAAAGCCAGCCAGATAATTTTATTACACAATTCTCATACAATTTATAAAAATAATACGGAAAACTACTTTTACATATAATTCTTTGAAAAAAAATTCTTACAAAACACAAGAAAATTGTATCTACATATGTTTCTAAACAAGAAAATAAACAAAATAGTATAAACAATTACTAATAAAATAATAAATATTCAAATTATCAGAAAATAATGCAAAAAAACTGATAGACAGAGCAATAAAAAAGTTGTATATTATAAAGCAGAAAACAAAATAATTCATGAAGCAAAGGCGCTTAGATACCCAATCAATCATTGGGTTATTTGAGCGCCATTTTTATTGCAACAATGAGATTGCCTGTAAAGCGGCAGTTTCTATCTGGATTAAGAAAGGAATTTGCGTATGAAAGAGCAACAGAAAAAAACATTTGCAAAAATGGTCACTCTGAACAAATTTTCACCAAAGGATTTTGAGGCGAAAACAAACGGAATGTATGACCCGTCGTTTGAACATGATAACTGTGGTATTGGCTCCGTTGTAAATATTAAAGGCATCAAAACACATGAGACCGTGGAGAATGCGTTAAAAATTGTTGAGAACTTAAAGCACAGAGCAGGAAAAGATGCAGAAGGAAAGACCGGTGACGGTGTTGGTATTCTTTTACAGATTTCCCATAAATTTTTTACAAAAGCAGTAAAACCGCTTGGTATTGAACTTGGTGGAGAGAGAGATTATGGTATCGGTATGTTTTTCTTTCCGCAGGATGAGTTAAAACGCAACCAGGCAAAGAAAATGTTCGAAGTCATTGTCCAGAAAGAGGGCATGGAGTTTTTAGGCTGGAGAGAGGTGCCGATTGACCCGACAAAGCTTGGACAGAAAGCCGTTGACTGTATGCCGTATATCATGCAGGGCTTTGTAAAACGTCCGAAAAATGTGGAAAAAGGACTTCCGTTTGACAGAAAGCTTTATGTTGCAAGACGAGTGTTTGAGCAGTCCAATGATGATACTTATGTTGTTTCTTTATCAAGC
>CAKRCJ010000101.1 GCA_934307185.1 uncultured Roseburia sp. | reverse complement strand
GCCCTGTGCGAGAAACTCTAACAAAAGCTTTCTTGCCTCCTCGTACCGTTTGAACAAAGCTACTTTTTCTTCCACAGGTCCATATACCTTCCAGTAACCGGAGTAGAGATAATTTTTGCCTTTGTTCTCAATAAACCCTTCTACGTCCTCTACCGGATAACCAAGCAGTAATCCCATCTCATGTGGGAAGTCTGCCTTCTGGTTCATGTAGTCCTCATACCGTTTCCTGAACTGGCTTAAAACTACCGGAAGTTCAAGGTTTTTGTATCCAAAATGTCTCATGGAAAGACAGACATTTTTTTCCTTCAGATACTCTTTTAATTCGTCCCTGCGGTATAAAAGATAAGTTACCTTTTCCTCACTCTCAAACAACAGAAAATAGGAAATCCCGGAACGGTTTAATACCCGTCTGACCTGTGCTGCCATGCTCCGCTCCACAATCAAAAGATTTGAAATCTTAATTCCGGAAATCATTGGTGCACACTGTACTACCAGATGCGTCTCGATTTTCTCTCTGTCCATTCTTTTGATTAACTCGTAAACTTCCTGGCTCACATTTGCCTCCTTCCATATAGTTAGTTATGTCTAACTCATGAGCCTATATTACCGAAAAAAAGAAAACGTGTCAATACATTTATTGACACGTTTTCTCATTAGCAATTATATTCCATATTCTCATTGTCACCAATTGCAATGATGTGCTCCTTTTTTATTGTTAATCAATCACTAAAAACCTGTCCCACTCCTCAGTATCTGCGCTGCCGCTTACCCGAAGCAGAAAGGTATGGTCCTCGGTATCAATGGATATGGTATATATGTTTTCCTGCTGCTCAATGGAATAAATCTCACAGCCGCAAAGCTCCTTTAACTTTGCCGCGTAATTTTCCGGCGCAATGCTTACGTCCTCTTTCTGTTCCTTTAAATTGCCGTCGGCATCATATACCTTGTAGCCCTCCTCGATGAGTGCCTCAATGTGCGGCTCCCTGATTTTAAGCTTTAACTCATTTGTACGCATTTCCCGGATATCACGGTTGCAGCTATTCTGCGGCAAAATCTTCACATTATCTAAAATCAGTTCAAATATGCCGTTCACTGCACACGTTTCTGCAAGATAAGCACCTTCGAATTTAAAATGCTGCAATTCATTTTCGGTATGATATTTCATCTGTATTTTCCTCCTGTTTTTCCGGCACTTCCTATTTTCCGGAAATGGTAATTCCTCCGACTTTAATATACGGCATAACCTTTGTTCCGTCTGCGACAGTCTCTTTTGAAATCTCCTCAATATTTAAAAACATATCGGAAAGGTTAAAGCTTACCATTGTCTCTGTTACCGCAGCCTTCCGCTCACCGTTTTCCACATAAAAGCTGTTTTTTGCAACACCGGAAATCTCTCCGTTTGCCCCCGGAATACCACAGGAAATAGCACCTATAATAAGCCCTTTGTCCATTGTTTTTATCATATCTGCATAACTGCTCTCTCCTGCCGGTACAATGAAAGCCATTTCATTGTTTTTCGCCCTTGGAACATTACA
Source organism: uncultured Roseburia sp. (assembly GCA_934307185.1). Lineage (GTDB taxonomy): Bacteria > Bacillota > Clostridia > Lachnospirales > Lachnospiraceae > Roseburia. The sequence continues at coordinate 6,217 of CAKRCJ010000101.1, read as the reverse complement.
TTTATTTGCAACATACAGACTGGTCAGATAACTTTTTAACGTTCCATTTTCAATTAAAACAAAATTCTCCGACCGGAAACCGTCTTCCGTATGCACCTCTGTTCCGAAAATACGGTCATCCCACGGCTTTATCGCCACGGAAAGCTTTTCTGAAGCCACCTTTTCTTCAAGCTTTCCGAGCCATTTTGCATCCCCGCTCAAAATATTGGTATCATCAATAAATGAGGAAAATGCAAACTGCATCATCTGCGCCATTGCATCTGGCGTAAAAATAACAGAACCTTCAAATTTGCCCTCGACGGAAACCGGATTTAAAGCATTCTGTGCATCACAGATATCGCTCTCAATATTTCCGAGTTCCATAAACGGTCTGGAAAGGTCATCCGTCATTGCATAAGTACCACAAATGCCAGTGGAGTCTGCACCGTCATTTCCGGCAAATTCAACCGACACCAGATAATATGCTGAATAATTTTCGTCCTCACTGCCATTCGTATTCCGGTAAAAGGAATGTTCTTTGACATATTGCAGCATAATCTGCATGACAAGGACTTTTTTATATTTTTCTTTTATCGTATCGGACAATTCTATCGCGCGCTGCATTAATTTATCAATATCCGGCTCCATCGGACCTTTGTGAAATACAGCAGGCTCCATGCCCGGTGCAATGTCATAACACGTATCTGCTGCGCCGGACTCAGCAGATAGAATTGCATCCTCCACTGTTTTTTCCAGTGCTTTTTTATCGAATTTATTTCCACTTGTATTTCCGATTTTATTGTCCTTAATTACTTTTACTGTAATATTGTTGTCAAAAAGTGTGCGGAACAGGGAAAAATCCCCATTTTCCATCGTAATTTCCCTTGTTTCTGTCTCAGATACTGTGTATTGTGCTTTGACATCTTTTTTTGTACTAATATAATCTCTTAATTCGTCTGATACTTCTCTTAATGTTTTCATCCTATCTTCCTCCGATATTTATCTGACATTTGATTGCCGGTCCGCCCATGGAAACTGCCATTGCCTGCTTTTTGCCGCAGGTGCCGATGGCACTCCATTTCACTTTATCCGCTACCATATCGCAGGTCTTTAACATATCAAACGCAACACCCGCCACCGTTGTATCCAAAATGGCTTTTCCGAGTTTTCCATGCTTAATCTCATATCCCATATTAATGCCAAACATAAACTCTCCGGTCAAATCCGCCTGGCCATTTCCAGTGGAGAGAAGATAATATCCGTCATCCACCGATGCAATCATATCCTCAAGCTTCTCTTTTCCCGGAAGGACTAATGTATTTCGCATACGGATTAACGGTTCATCGGAAAATTCCCAGCCTCTTGCGTTTCCACAGGCTTCCATTCCAAAATGGTCTGCAGTTTCCCGGTTATTCATGTAACCTTTTAAAATACCGTTTTCCACGAGGACAACATCTTTCGCCTCAGTTCCCTCATCATCTAAAATGACCGGAAGTGGTGCTGCTTCCCCATTTACCGTATGTGCATAATCAACAATGCTGATTTTTTCGGATGCTACCTGTTTTTTTAGATTAGAAGCCGCAACAGAGCCTCCAAGCACTAAATCTGCTTCAACCGTATGTCCAACCGCTTCATGCGCAATCATTCCGGCAACCTCAGGATCCAGAATAACAGTCTTTACGCCTGCCTCTGCATAAACTCCGTCCGTTTTATCACACAAGCGCTGATATAAAATTTCTAATTTTTCATGAATTTCTGTCATGGAAACGAGATTGTCCCGGATATTTCCGTATCCACCGAAATACTCTGCCAGTTCTAACGGTTCCCCATTTTTTGACTCCATTCCCATTATCACATAAAGTGCATATCTCGGATAAGTTACGTGTCCATCACAGGCATCGGAGGTATAAATGATTTTCTCCATTGTATCTTCCCGGTACATCACTTTCCTGCTCGACAACTTCGGATAGTTTTTCGCAATATAGGCATCCACTTCCATACAAAGGTCGACAAGTCTTTTCTGCTCCATATCAGCAATCCATTCTTTTGATACGCGCATACCAGCATGGTATGCTGTTAAAGCAGGTTTCTTTGTTTTCGTATATTTATCAAGATAATGTGCATTTTCCGTCGCAGCTTTTAAAACCATTTCGGCTGCATTTGCAGAATACTCTGCCATGGATGAAAAACCATACACTCCGTTTTTATACACTCTCGCACACACACCGTTTAACTCTGAACGGGAATTGCGTATGACACTTCCATTCTGAATTAAAATACTGCGGTAACGGTTTTCCTGTCCTCTTAACACCGTCTGCATTCCTGTCTCAAACAGGTCTTTTTTTCCCGCTAAAATATCTTCTAACATGTTTTTTCCTCCGGCTTTCCTATTACATCTGTAATTATTCGATTTTTTTAATCAATTGCACTTTTGCTCTGCATGTTCCTAATTTTACCATTCCCTGTTTGTTTTTTCTATAAAAATTTGACATTCCAATTGCTTGTGCCACCTATTTTTTCATGTTATGATATAAAAACGAAGAGCTTAATTTATATATATAAATATACAACAATACATCAGAAATAACAGGAACAGGCAACCAATTACAGAAAGGATTTTTCATTTATGGGAAGATTTGTAAATCCAGATAACAGTGCTTTTCAGATTGCACTGAATTCAAAAATATATATTGACAAAACAATGCTTCTTGACTATACAAATCAGGTCATGGATACCGACCAGGCAATGATTTGCAACAGTCGTCCCAGACGTTTCGGAAAATCTTTCACCGCCAACATGCTTACCGCCTATTACAGTAAAGGCTGTTCATCCGAACAGATGTTTGATACTTTGGCAATTTCCAAAACGGATGCTTTCCACCAGCATTTAAACAAATATGATGTCATTCAGCTCGATATCCAATGGTGCTGCATGGACGCCGGTTCGGCTGAAGCAACTATTTCCTATGTGAATTCCCATGTTCTGGCAGAATTAAAAGAACTTTATCCAGAACAGATTGCTGACACCGTAACTACCGTCTATGGAGCAATGTCCTGCATTCATGCAGCCTGTGGTACAAAATTTGTTGTCATTATTGACGAGTGGGATGCCTTAATCCGCGATGAAGCTGCAAATGCTTCCGTCCAGGAACAATATATTCATTTTTTACGTGGAATATTCAAAGGCAGTGAACCGACAAAATTTTTACACCTTGCCTTTCTGACCGGAATTCTTCCCATCAAAAAATTAAAAACACAGTCTGCCCTCAACAATTTCGATGAATTCACCATGTTAGATGCCGGCGCCTTAGCTCCATACATTGGTTTTACCGATGAGGAAGTCCGTCAATTATGCAGCAAATATCAACAAAATTTTAACAATGTAAAACGCTGGTACGACGGATACCGACTTGATGGTTATGAAATCTACAATCCAAAAGCAGTTATAAATCTTATACTACGTAAAAGATTTCAAAGCTATTGGTCCCAGACCGGAACCTATGAAATGGTTTTACCTCTGATAAATATGAATTTTGATGGTTTAAAAACAGCACTTATCGCAATGCTTGCCGGTGATTTTGTAAAAGTAAAAACCTCTACTTATCAGAATGATATGGTATCTTTCCGAAACAAAGACGATGTTCTTACTTTATTAATTCATCTTGGATATTTAGCTTATGATGCCGACCATGGCACTGCTTTTATTCCGAATGAGGAAATCCGTAGCGAACTTGCAAGTGCAATTGAAGAAGAATATAAATAATTTCACAAAAAAACAGCGGCACCAGATTTCTCCAGTTGCCGCTGTTTTTTTATTTTACATATACTTTCTCACAATATTTTCCATTGTCTCCCACTTTTTTTCCATGTCAGAGACAAGTTTAAACTGTGTCCTTGCCCGGTCCAAATTCTGTCCCGGTCTGTGAATTTTGAAATAAATATCTCCCTGAATATAATCCATTAGAAACCTCATTCCACATTCATAGGTCATAAGCTTAGCACCCATCGGAAGCAGCTTTATCTCTTCCTGTGAAAGTTTTCCACCACAGCCCTCAATAAAGCCCTTCGCACATGCTTCAAAAAGTTCTAAATCGCACCACACTTTATCCAGATTTTGTTCATCCTCTAATGCTGTACTTGCTCCAATCCGCACCGCATCCCCAAAATCATTCATGGCCGCCCCCGGCATGACAGTGTCTAGGTCAATCACACATATTCCTTTTTTGGTATCCTTATCCATGAGGACATTATTAATTTTTGTGTCATTATGAGTCACACGAAAGCTGATTTTCCCACTTCTAAGCAAATCCTGAAAGCAGTCCACAATTTCTTCCCTGTCCAATACAAACTGAATTTCCTCCCGGACCAAATCCACTCTGCTGCACACATCCTCTTCCACTGCCTTTTTGAATGTCTCAAATCTTTCTCTGGTATCATGAAATCCCGGAATTGTCTCATGAAGTGTTTTCGCCGGATAATCCGCTAACATACTTTGAAATCTGCCAAATGCCAGACCGCCCTCATAAAGAATTTCGGAATTATCTATCAAATCATAGCTTACGGTATTTTCGATGAATACATAAGCTCTCCAATACTCACCTTCCGAGTCCACGTAATAGGGTTTCCCGTCTTTTGCAGGAATGACATTTAATGTCTCCCTCTCTGGATTTCCACCGTCAGCTGAAATTTTTCTTTTTAAAAATTCAGTGACTCCAACGATATTTTCCATTAATTCAACCGGGTTTTTAAAGATATTCTTGTTCATCTGCTGCAAAATATAATGCTTTTTTACTCCCTGTTCGTTTTCAAATGTAACACGGTAAGTATCATTAATATGTCCATTTCCCCATGGAATTTCTTCTTTATATACACCATCAAAGCAGAAGTTTGCAGCCGCTTCTAATTTTCCGCAGAGCTGTTTTGGATAAAAATCATTCTCTTCCAGCTTTTTCACTGCTGCCATAACCATTGGTTTGTCTTCCCTGTAGGTAACTCCATACCACTTTTCTGTTGTAAGAAGAACTTTTACTTCTGCTTTATTGCTATCTAACAGTCTGCTGACGACTGACGGAAGATAATACTCACATTTCAGTGGATTATGTTGCAGGCCCTCCTGCAGAAAATCACGAAATCCATACGCAATCTCTGACAAAAATCCCTTGCTAAATCCCCATAAATTCATGGAAACAATCGTATCTCCTGCCAAATCCGTATAACTTTTTCCATCATCTTCCGTATATGCAGCATTCTCTCCACGTTTTACAATCGTTGTATGTTCTGTTACACTGACAAGTTTTCCATCACTATCAATATCACAGACACCTCTTGCCACACTTCCATTCTCCGTCAAAGTATTTTTCAACTGATATCCTACCATTGCATACTGATACTTTTCATTATCTTCATGCACACTCAGATAATCATAAATCTGCTTAAATGCTTCTCTTCCATAATAGTCGTCTGCATTAATCACTGCAAATGGTCCGTCAATCATATCTTTACAGCTTAAAATTGCATGCGCAGTCCCCCATGGCTTTACTCTTCCGGCCGGAACTTCAAATCCCTCCGGCAGATTGCCAAGCTCCTGAAATGCATATCTTACTTTCATAATCTTTTCTATACGATTACCTATGACATTATGAAAATCTTCCGCATTCTCTCTTTTTATTACAAAAATAACCTCTTCAAATCCTGCAAGATAAGCATCATAAATAGAAAAATCAACAATAATATGTCCATATTCATCTACTGGATCAATCTGTTTCATTCCACCGTAACGGCTTCCATTCCGGCTGCCATAATTACAAGTACAGGTTTCTTCATCTTCTTTATACCTCCTGATTAAACAGCGTACCATTTAATCTCATTTGCCTCCATTTTCAACGCAAAACTGCTTCCATCTCCGCGGTAGATAACCGTATCCTGTGGCTCATAGGTATTATTTACAACACAGAATTTGCCATTCTTTACATATGCATGTACTTCCACATTGAAATTTGTACTAAACCACTGATGTAATAAGTTTTCGCCATGTGTACTCCACAAAATGCTTCGATAAAGAATTCTGCTGTTCTCAAAGCTATATGGCAGTCCACTGATATAGACCGAACGGCCTTCGCCAAATTCATGTACAGCCATCTGAACTTCTTTGTCCCTCTGTACCAGAATTTCTGTTCCCTCATACGCAAACATATTCTTCTTGCCTTCTCCGAAGTCAACAGGCTTTGTTGTATCTGCA
>CAKRCJ010000100.1 GCA_934307185.1 uncultured Roseburia sp. | reverse complement strand
AACCGGTAAGATAATTGGCATGTGTGCAGCCTCTTGACGATGGCACTCCATATTCTGCAACAAGCACCGGCATGGTATGCTGTGCTATCAGGTCCTCTAAGTATGCCCGGTAATTATTCGGTGTACCATCTTCCATCGTATAAGACGCATATTTTGTATCATAAATAATAAATTCCGGATAATACGGATAAATATGATAGGCTGCAAACACTCCCGCTTCCAGATTATCTGTCGCTTTTATATGTTCCATATTAAGTGTAACGGCATCCTCATGGTCTGCTCCCGGTTCGTTCGGATGTGTTAACATATCCGCTGTCGGCCAGTTACTGAAGCTTACCGGGCGCTGCAGCTGATATTTTTTCATCTCATAAGAAACCGTTTTATCCCCCAGCTTACAAATAAACGCTTCAAACGGATTTGCATCCTCTGTAGTATAAAGATACTCTCCCTCATAACTGCTTTCATCTGCGTGGACTTCATTCGTATTTCCTACAAAAACTGCATCCGACTCAATTCCAAGAATCCAGCCAATCACATATTTTGAAACATCATAACGGTATTTTCCATACGCTTTTCCGGCGCGCTGCTTTAACTCGGCATCTCCGTGAATGATATCTACCAGATTATACGCATCTTTTTGTGCTTCCTCATAAATATCATAAGCATCCTCCGTTTCTGCAATCTGTTCTTCATCATACCAGACTCCCTGAAAAAGATAGAGCTTATTTTCTGCTGTTTCATTGTATTCATAAAGTGCTTCATAAAAACACGGCATCATAATCGTGTACACACGGATTGTATTGCAGTTCATGGCTGAAATCTCTTCGAACCACCTTAAATACTCTTCTTTTGTAACTGCAAGCTCCCCCGGAAAATAGCCCGGTTTTGCAGAACCAAGATTTACTCCGTTTAAATAGGTCTGTTTATAATCGCTGCCATCATAAAATGCAAAGTATTTTCCCTCTGTTTTAAAATAACAGGTCTGCCTTTCCTCTGTTTCCTGTTCTGCTTCTTCCGTAGTTGAGAGCTCTGCTGCATCCGCCGCATTGTTTTTACTCTTTCCATATAAAATGACTGCCACAAAAACAACTGTAAGAAAAACTACCAGTATAAAAACCCACAGCCATTTCCTGTGTTTATTCTTTTCTTTCATTCTGCTCCACCTTCTTTGCTTTTGTTCTGCTAAAAATATAAACATAATACGGAACTGCCAGAACAAGTCCAACAAATACAATGAACCCACCGGCACCTGCATATGCCGGCTTTATTTCAATAACCGTCGTTCCTGCCTCCACATAGAGCAATTGGTTATCTTCCTTTAGCTTCTGTTCGCTGTAAAAGTTATCATGGAATGCAAATGTTGTATTGACCGCCGTATCCGCTTCGATTGTAATATGATTTTTCGAATAAACCATTTTTACCGGCACAATTTCCCGTTCTGGCAGCAGCTTATCTGTCAGGTTGAATAAGCCGTCATATATTTCTTCTACCATCGGATCCCCCGTCAATGCATAATGATATCCGAGATTTAACGCTATGAAAACAATATTATCATTTTTTACCGTTCCCATAAAATCAATCTTGCTGTCATTTTCATAGAAATATCCCAATTCATTCTCAAGTCCGATAATATAAACTGTCTTCCATTCCTCATGATTTTTTGCAAATAAATTGCAATCATACTCATCTTTCCCGGTATAAAGAATTGGAAAACCTTTTTCAAAGGAAATATTATTACAGGTCACGCCTAAAAATTCCCTGTTTTTCGAAATAATATCTGCCGGTATTCCGCCCGCTTCAATGATAATTCGCACACCATTTTCGCTTAATTTTACGAGCATTTCTTCTGCCGCTTCCTTGTCATCATAAGTGAAGCCATTCAGATAAATGCACTTATACTTTGATAATTCCTCGTAGGTATAATCGTTGAGATTTGTAGAAGATGTCTCCTTTAAGGCAGGATATTCAAGTGCAAGCATTCCTGCGCTGCTTCCAATTCCAATTGCATCATATTCGGATACAACTCCAAACTGCCCTTCTGTCTGCATATGGTAAAGAAGAAACGCTTCATTCTCATCCTTTAATACATAGCCTGACTTTTCCGCGCTGTCTGTTACATTTTTACTCTCTTCCGCCTGGCTCTCTAAGCGGCTCTTTTCAATCAGAACCGTGTCATCCCCAAGTTCAAGACACCGGTCAAACAAATAACTATACTTTCCATCTGTAAGCGCCTGCTTTAACTGCCCCATATAATTGGGAATAGAAGAAATGTTATCATCAAGCCCCTGTGTGACAGAGATTTCTTTCCCACTCTCTGCGACAAAATATGCTGCCATGGAACTTTTTTCTTCCTCTGCAAAAATTGCAATTCTCTGGTTTGTAAGCTCTATGGCTTCCTCTAACAGCATTGTCTCTGCTTTTTCGTTTACTTCTTCCTGCATCGGCTGTTGAAAAAAGCCCGGCAGCTCCTTTCCCGCAGTAATTCCCACCTCAGCATACAAAAACACAAGAAAAACAAGAAGCAGGCTCTTCCTCAGTGTATGCCACAAAAGAACTCCAATTCCCACTAAGCACACAATGATCGGGAAAAAAAGCGTCATATCCACTGTCTTTAATACTGGCAGCGTCATTGCAGCCCCGGAAAATACCGTCGTTGTCATAAAAAGAAGTACCACCCCTGTTATAAAATAAGAGGATTCTTCCCGGTAAGAAAAGAACAGTCCAAGCAGCAGAAATACAAAAAAAACAATGCCCAAATACCAGATTTCTTTCTCTCCGTTTATTACTGAAAATGGATTTAACGTCTGTAATATTTTCTGATAGTATGCCGCTTTTTCTGTGCTTGTCGGAGATACTGTACCATAATTTTTGAAAAAGGCGCAGAGCCAGAAGCCATCAAAGAAATATGGCAGTATCAATACCGGCAAAAAGTTAAATGCTGATTTTATTTCCCCACGCACAATACCAAAAATAAGCAGATAACAAACCGTTGCAAGAAAAATCACTGTTGTATATTTCACGCTGCACAAAAGAAATAAAAAATATAATATGGCTGCATATACAGTAGAACTGCTCTTTTCCTTTTCCGTGTAGCAATAAATGTTCCAGAAAAAGAATGGCAGCAATGCAACAATAAAACTTTTTGCAGGTTCTCCCTCTGTGAAAAGCAGATGCCAGTTTACCGGTGTAAAAAACCATGCCGCTCCTATCAAAAAACCCAGGACCGGGCGGTTTTCTCTCTCTCCAATCCAGTAAACCGAAACTGCGGAAAGGAAGTAGATTAGTCCTATCAAAAAACAATAGGCAGACAGACTGCTTCCATCCAGGATGAATTGCGCCACCGCAAGTACAATTCCGACAAACGGTTCCATAAACCGTAAAATTTCTGTACCGTTTCCTATGGAAAAATCCAGACAGGAGAGCTTCCCACCCTCCACTAACATCTGATAAAAATTATTTTCCTGATACAAATATTCCCAGACATGCTTTCCCTGCGGGCAGGCTGCTTTCCAATGCCAGAAAAAAGCAAGCCCCACAGCTAATACAAAATAGGTCAGAATAAATCCAAAAATCCGTAACTTTCTTCTGCTCACTTTTTCACTCCTGTTATTCTGTAACACCGTCTAACACGGTATCTATTATTTCATCAATTTTATCATCCGTAATCTGTTCAATCTTACTTAAAAAATCATGCTCTTTTTCATAATTAATAATATAACTTCTCGTCGGTGTCTCGCTGCTCTCGATAGAAACTAACTCACCGCCGTTTTCCCTTAAAATTTTCCGGATATCCTCGCTGAAGCAGTCTGTAACATTCTCTAAGGTAGGAACAATTGTCTGAAATGGCTCCACTTCATTTAAAACCTTTCCCTGATACTTTTTCAGATAATCCTCAATTGCACGTTCGAATACGTTAAACTGCATAAAATCACTTTTCTGCTTAATTACAAGGAACGTAAATTCCCATGTATGCGGATGAAGCTGTCCCTCTTCCCCATTAATAATAATATAATGATTCATATTTAAATAAAACTTAAAGCGGTATTCCCGGAATAACTGTGTTTCAATCATTTTTTCATCCTCTCACGAAATTTTTCAAACTGGTACTGATAGGAATTATAATCGTCCTCAATTGTATATGCTCCAAGATAAGTTGTATCTTTTTCGCCAATCTGTTTTAACTTTGCTTCCATCTCATCTGCTTTTTTATAGAAAAAAATAAGTAAAAGCAGCCCATCATCTAACGCAATTTTTAAATATTTCTTTCCAAACTCCTTATTCAGCTTCTGAAAAAGACTTTTATATACGGACGCATCCGGTGTCTGATACATTACAAGTGTAAGTGGTTCCATTTTTCTTTCTTCCAGTTTTTTAAGAAATTTCTCCAGCACGCTCTCATGGAAAATACTTGTTGCTGCATTATAGGAGGTCTCCATTTTAAGCTTGTCCTCAAGACTCTCCACTGTCTTATTCTGCACAATTACATGCTCTTTTAACTTTGCAAGCTCTGCATTTCTCTGGTCGATCATCTGTGTGCATACCATAATTACAACTAATAAAATCAGCAATAATGCAAACAGGATAATGCATATCATAATTCTTGTCTGGAGCAGGTTGTTATTATCCAAAATAACATTTTTATAGGTCAGAAGACATATTTTATACTCTCCGCCCATATAGGAAAACTTCGTGCCGGATGCCACATATTTATCACCGTCAATTGTAATGATTGCATGTGTCACATGATCTGTCTGTAAACTGTCTACAAATTCCTTTCCTCCAACGGAAAGATAATAGCTGTCCGACGTAAATCCTTTATAACGGTTTGTCTCAGAGACATCCTTTACATACAAAATGTCTTCCTCTTTTGTCAATGTCCAGTATTTCTTATCAGACGTAACTAACGAATTTAAAATATCATCAATGATTTCATCATCCGTCCTGTTCTGCTGTAAATTAATCTGGTCGAGCACAAGCCCTACATACGAATCCTGCTGTTCCGCATATATATCTAAAATGCTTTCATTGTATTGCCTCACTTCATAAAGACCTAATATTCCAATGATAATGGCAGCAAAAAAGCCGATAATTGTAGCCCTTACAAAATATTTTTTCTGTTTCGTGGTCATAACTGCTCCTTACTTTGCATTTACCCAGTTTTTTATTTTCATAAAAATACCGGATATTCCTTTCGCATCTTCTAAAATTGTATCAACAAACGCCTGCTTTTCCTCCGTCAGATTTTTTGTTTTCCAGGCACTGTCCGTATTAATACTGTTAATTACTCCCGCAAAACGGATAAAGAATACAATAAAATTAAAAAACGGAAGAAGTGCTACCACATACCACTGCTTTTTATAATAGCTTCGCAGTTCCTTAAATTCTGACAGAAAGCCAAGTGTTGAAAAGAAATAAAAATATCCTATTACAATATACAAAAAGAAGATAAAAAGGGTCGAATAAATAATCAGTGAAAAAGAATAATTCATACACAGCAGGCAGATTAAAGCCAGATACCAGATTAACCTTGGAAATGCAAACGTATGGTCATACATGAGGGTACGCACTGTCACATTCGTAAACATTTTATATGGATGAAGCTCCTTCGTCAAAAACTGGTGGGATACCTCAAGACTTCCCCTCTGCCAGCGCTGTCTTTGTGTGTAAAGCTTATTCATATCCTCAATCGGGTCTACGAAAAAGATTGCATTTTCACAAATATGTACTTTCTTTTTCTGAAGATATCTCATCTGGAATGTAATCTGTGTATCTTCACAAATGGTATCTGTATTATATAACTGGGATTTTAATACGGCTGATTTCCGAAATGCCGAAAATGCTCCTGACAACGTATAAATACTATTCGTCTCAGAAGCATAATTTCTTCCCGCAAGAAATGCCTGCGCATATTCCATAAACTCAAGCTTGCGGAGCAGCTTTGCAAATACACCATGATATTGTTCTATCATCGACGGTTCTGTAAGAATTGCTCCTGTCATACAGTCAACGGAAGAGTCGGACTCAAACTTTTTCACCATATTTTTCAGTGCATTTTTCTCTAACTGTCCATCACTGTCAATATGGATAATATACTTTCCGTCACTGTTAAATAATGCAAGATTTAATGCCTTTGACTTTCCCTGCATTGCATTCATCCACTGCATCATAAGGTCCGGATATTTTTCCTGACATGCATGAAACACTCCAAAGCTGTCATCCTGCCCCTGGTTATTTACCAGATATATTTTTATTTTGTCATTCGGGTAATCACTGTCATTAATAGAACGGATACAGCCCTCCAAAGACTCCTGCGAATTATAAACCGGAATAATCAACGTAATTTCAGGATACATAAGTGGTTCTTCGTATTTTTTGTTCTTTATGTGCTTTTTGAACAGTACAAAAATACTTCCAACCGAAGGAATAATCTCCATAATCACCGGAATGATAATCCAGGCAGCCCAGAAGACAAAAGAATTCACAAAATTATTTATCATTTGCATAATTGAATCCTCCTACCCTCTGTTTGATAATCTGCGGTTTTGTAAATACATAAAAATACAAAGCAACAGAAAATGCGTAGAACACAATTCTTCCGATAAATGCATGTGCTACATAGTAAGCGGATACTCCCATAAAATGAATAATAATACAGATTACTGTTATTCTTATTGCATTCGCCAAAATAAGGCTGCTCACTCCGACCAAAGAGACAATGACTTTTTCAATTTTCGTGTAAACATTGTAAAATAATAACAGCGACACAAATGCAAAAATCTCAATAACTCCCGAACATTCAAAGTCTATCATCAAAGAAATTGCACCCTCTTTTGACTGTACAAATATAATTCCATATTTAAAATAAGCGGTATATAAATCAAATATGCCTCCCGGAATACCGGCGATTGCAGCAATCACCCGCGCTAACGGCTGCGTCAATACCGGGCGCAGATAAACCATCATAAAAATGAAAAGTCCGGCACTTCCCACGGAAAAGTGCCAGAAATTCAACTTACTTTTCTTTAAAACATGTAATAAATATAACCATATAATGAAAAGAATCATTCCAATAAGATAATACATTTATACAATTCCTTTATCTTTTCTCTTTCGATATCCAAATACACCCGCAACGACAGACATGCTTAAAACCACACCTGCAACCGGACCGGAGGAAGTTCCTGCTGTCTCAATCCACTGTGTTCCGATGTTAATATATTGTGCCTGAATATATTTCATATCCGTGGCAGCCAGCTTATAATTATGTACACCGCTGTCTGATATATATTCTGCAAGCTTTTCCAAATTAATCTGATACTCTATCTCCGTGTCAGAGCCGCTTCCCATGCGGATATAGGCTTCGCCTAAAATCTTATTACCGTAAGTGGAAGCTTCCAGTTCTGTCAATGTTGCCGCACCGTGCCAGCCGCTCACATCAACCAGATAATACTTTGCCGCTTTCCCTGATGTATCCATTGCCGGGTTCCAGTTAACATTTCCATTACCGTCCACTGTGACAAAATAAAATGAGATAGTCTGGTTATCGTCCTTATTAAATTTTATTGTAATCGGATTATAAGGATTTTTCTCTGTCGCATATTTGTAAGTCTTTACATGACCGTATAATATATTATTATTTACATACAATGCTCCGTCTGCATCATCCCCATAAGCACCATTAGTCGAATACTGAATCAATGTATGCGGATAATCAGCCCAGTCGCCATAATTTCCATCAATCGCAATTCCGGAGAAAGAACCACTGATGTTACC
>CAKRCJ010000099.1 GCA_934307185.1 uncultured Roseburia sp. | reverse complement strand
AAAATAAAAGAAAGAGGTATCCATGCGGCACTAATGGAGCAGGACGGTTATTACAGAGAACTTTTTATGGCACAGAAGGAACTGGAAAAATATGCATTAAAGGAGGAGCTGCATGCAGAAAAATAGAAGTGGATTTGGTGTTATGGCAGGCTTAATCGGTATGATAAAGCCGATGCTTTTGATTATGTTGCTTGCGATTCTTATGGGCTGCATCGGAAATTTAATGGCAACCTTTATTACAGTTTTCGGCGGTTATGGACTACTTGCAGTAACCGGTTATTATGACAAGCTTTCCATCGGAACGATTTTTACACTGATGGCAGTATTTGCCGTTTTGCGCGGCGTACTCCGCTATGCGGAACAGGCGTGTAACCATTTTATCGCGTTTAAATTACTGGCTCGTATCAGACATCAGGTGTTTGAGGCATTGCGGAGACTTGCTCCGGCGAAGCTTGACGGCAGTGAAAAAGGAAATTTAATCTCTATTATCACAAGTGATATTGAGTTACTCGAAGTATTTTATGCGCATACGATTTCCCCGATTGTCATTGCGTTTTTAACATCAATTGTAATGTGTGTTTACCTTGGAAATATGTCCCTGCTGTTTGCAGTGATTGGACTCTGTTACTATGTGCTTGTCGGTGTTGTTATTCCAATCTGGAATGGAAAAAGAGGAAGCGCTGCCGGAAAAAATTACAGGGATACGTTTGGCAGGCTGAATACGACGGTACTCGATAATTTATACGGACTCGAAGAAACTATTCAGTATGGCAGACAAAAGGAACGCATGAATGCGATGAATGAACAGACAAAAAAATTAGAGCAGGCGAATGAGACGTTAAAAAACCGCGAAAAAACACAGAAAATTGTGACAGACTGGGTGATTTTATCGTCCGGTGTTGTCATGGCATGTGCCGCAGCGTATCTGCAGGGAACAGGCAGCATAAAAGGCTGGCAGGGAGTCATAGCAGTCATTGCGATGATGAGCTCTTTTGGACCGACTGCTGCACTTTCTGCACTTTCAAACAATTTAAACCAGACATTGGCGTGTGGAAACCGTGTGCTAAACCTGTTGGAGGAGGAGCCGGTGGCAGAGGAGATTTTAGGCGGAGCGGAGTTTTTAAATGGGGATATCTGCTGTGAGAAGATAAGCTTTTCCTATGAGGAAAAGGATGCAGGAAAAACACAGATTTTATCTGATTTTTCGAAAACCTTTGAAGCACACAAAATTCATGGAATTTTCGGCAAAAGCGGCTGCGGCAAGTCCACTCTGCTAAAGCTTCTCATGCGGTTTTATGAGACGGAGAGCGGAAGTATTTCCTATGGAGAAAATAATGTAAATCATATCAATACAGCTTCTCTCCGCAAAAACATTGCCTACGTCACACAGGATACCTTCCTGTTTGAAGATACGATTGAAAATAATATTAAAGTGGCAAAAGCAGACGCAACAAGAGAGGAAGTGATTGCAGCGGCAAAAAAAGCCTCTATTCATGAATTTATCGAATCACTGCCGGACGGATATGAGACAAATGTCGCAGAACTTGGAAGCTCCTTATCCGGTGGAGAAAGACAGCGGATTGGGATTGCAAGGGCATTTTTACATGACTGTGAGGTTATCTTTTTAGATGAGCCGACGAGCAATATTGACAGTTTAAACGAAGGAATTATATTGGAAAGCCTGCAAAGGGAAAAAGCGGATAAGACCATTCTTTTAGTATCCCACCGGAAATCCACGATGGGCATTGTAGATGATGCAGTTACTTTTTCTGCCTGAAATTGGGGCTTCCATAATCAGATAAAATATAGTAAAATAAACTTTCAATGATAGTTTTGCACTTTAAAGTGTAAAAAATACCTGGGAAAAATTTTAGGAAGAGGAAAGATTTATTTTATGGAGAGAGAAAATTTTAGCAGCAGACTGGGATTTATTTTAATCAGCGCCGGATGTGCGATAGGAATAGGGAATGTCTGGCGCTTTCCGTATGTGGCGGGTTATTACGGAGGAGGTTTTTTTGTATTATTCTATCTGCTGTTTCTGGCTGCTTTTGGTGTGCCGATTTTATCAATGGAGCTTTCGATAGGAAGAGCGGGAAAAGCAAGCATTGTGCAGGCGTATCATAATCTGGAAAAGCCGGGGCAGAAATGGCATATTCATGGAATTCTTGGCATGTGCGGCAATTATATACTTTTATTTTTCTATACGACAGTTGCCGGCTGGATGCTTGGCTATTTCTTGAAATATATGAGCGGAGGAATGAAGGGTGTAACCGATGCGAAAGCCATGTTTGACGGAGTGTTGGAAGAACCGGTACAGATGAGTGTCTGGATGATAATTATTGTGGTGATTGCAGTCAGTGTGTGCAGCCTTGGCTTACAAAACGGTGTGGAGCGTATTACAAAATGGATGATGCTTGCCCTGCTCGGGCTTATTTTTGTCCTTGCCATTCATAGTCTTACGCTAAGCGGAGCGAAGGAAGGAATAGCATATTATCTCATACCGGATATTGAACGGGTGAAGGAAGTCGGCTTTTTGAACATGATAATTGCGGCGATGAACCAGAGCTTTTTTACGCTCAGTCTTGGAATGGGTTCGATGATGATTTTTGGAAGCTATGTCGGAAAAGACAGAACGCTTTTAAGTGAGAGTATCCAGATTACAGTGCTGGATACCTTTGTTGCAATTATGTCAGGACTTATTATTTTTCCGGCATGCTTTTCTTTTGGTGTGGCGACAGACAGCGGTCCAAGCCTGATTTTTATTACGCTGCCAAAAGTATTTGAAAATATGGCAGGCGGGCGTATCTGGGGAACGTTGTTCTTTTTATTTATGACCTTTGCTGCGTTATCTACTGTAATCGCAGTTTTAGAGAATATTATGGCGTGCAATATGGAGCTTTTTCACATTGACCGCAAAAAGGCGAGTGTGATTAATTTTGTTGTGCTTATTTTAGGAAGTATTCCATGTGTACTGGGCTTTAATGTTTTAAGCAGCTTTACACCGCGCGGGGCAGGCAGCACAATTTTGGATTTGGAAGATTTTCTTGTCAGCAACCTGATTTTACCGTTTGGAAGCCTTGTGATTTTAATGTTCTGTGTGTCAAAAAAAGGCTGGGGCTTTGAAAATTATTTAAAAGAATGTAATACCGGAAAAGGAATGAAGATGTCTGAAAAAGTCCGGTTTTATCTGAACTGGATTTTGCCGTTTGTTGTTTTATTTATTGCGCTTGACGGACTGTTTTAAATTTTCACTGGAAAAAATAACAAAAAAAGCGGCACGGACTTGTGAATTCTCACAAAAACATTATGTATTATAATAAAAACATTGCAGGTACTTGAAATTCCATACATTTTCGATATAATGTCTTAGATGGTTAAAAAATTAACGAACAAAAACGAGTGAGGTATCTACAATGTACGCTGATGAAAATGTGATTAAAATTAAACATGATGTGCTTTATGAAGTAGCAAAGCTTGCGTTTGCAGGTGAGCTTGAAGAGAAGAAGGACTACATTGCAACTCAGTTAATTCCGGGACCAACTGCACAGTTCCGTTGTTGTATTTATAAAGAGAGAGAGATTATCAGACAGAGAGTAAGACTTGCAGAGGGAAAAGCTCCTGGTCCTGTCGATGATGGTAATGTTATCCAGGTTATCAGCTCTGCCTGTGAGGACTGCCCGATTTCCAGTTACACAGTAACAGAAAACTGCCAGAACTGTCTTGGAAAAGCATGTATCAATGCATGTAAATTCGGAGCAATCGAGCCGGGACGGCTTCGTTCCCATATTGACCCACAGAAATGTAAAGAGTGTGGAAAATGTGCACAGGCCTGTCCATACAATGCAATCGCACACTTAAAGAGACCATGTAAGTTCAGCTGTCCGGTCAATGCAATTACATATGATGAATATGGCATTTCTGTTATTGACGAGAAGAAATGTATCCGCTGTGGAAAATGTATCCATAGCTGTCCGTTCGGGGCAATTGGTTCTAAAACCTATATTGTAAAAGTAATCGAGGCATTAAAATCCAATAAGAAGGTATATGCCATGGCTGCTCCTGCAACCGAAGGACAGTTCGGTGATGATATCACAATGAACAGTTGGAAGAAGGCGATGGAGAAAGTCGGTTTTGACGGATTTTTCGAAGTTGGTCTTGGTGGAGATATGACTGCCGCTTATGAAGCAGAGGAATGGGCAGAAGCATATAAAGAAGGTAAGAAGAAAGTAACCTCCTGCTGTCCGGCATTTGTAAATATGGTAAGACGCCATTATCCGGATCTTGCAGATAGTATTTCTACAACAATTTCCCCGATGGCTGCGGTATCCCGTCTGATTAAAGCAAAAGACCCGGAAGCAGTAACCGTATTTATCGGACCATGTATTGCAAAGAAATCCGAGGTGGAAGACCAGAAGATTGAGGGCAATGCAGATTATGTATTAACTTATTCTGAAATCCGTGCAATTATGAAAGCAAAGAGTGTTGCTTTAGAGCCGGATGAGAATACATATCAGGAGTCCTCTGTATATGGTAAGAGATTTGCAAATGCAGGTGGTGTAACCGCTGCTGTATTACAGAGCTTAAAAGAATCCGAGGATGAGATTGATGCAAAAGTCTGCAAATGTAATGGTGCAGCAGAATGTAAGAAGGCATTATTATTAATGAAAGCCGGTCGTTTACCGGAAGATTTCATCGAAGGTATGGTATGTGAAGGCGGATGTGTCGGCGGACCAAGTGCATTTAACGACCAGATTTCTGCAAAGAAGAACAGAGATGCACTTATTGGTAATGCAGATGCAAGAGGTATCCATGAGAACTTAAAGAATTACGATATGAATAGCTTTTCTATGCATCGTGAATAAAAAGAATTAGCGTAACATATTTATATAACGCATAACGAACGAAAGACTGTGGAATTTAGAAGTGATAAAATCTGAATTTTACAGTCTTTTTGTTTTAGAAAAGGGCAGAAGAAAAATCCGCTGGAAATACACTGGGAAAACCAATATAATAAAAATGGAAAACAATTTTAAAGGAGCAGGAAAACAAAAGGAGAAAACATGAAAAACGCGGTATTTTTTGATATTGACGGTACGCTGTGGAATATGCACATGCAGATACCGGAAAGCACGGTAAGAGCGATAAGAAAATTAAGGGAAAATGGTGACTATGCATTTATTTGCAGTGGAAGAAGCCGTTCAAATATAAGAACACCGGAGCTTTTAAATATTGGCTTTGATGGAGTGATAGCGTCCTGCGGGGCACACATTGATTTTCACAAGGAAACTGCCTATCAGGTACTGCTTTCCACAAAACAGGTCGCACACGCACTTTCCGTATTGAAAAAATACCATCTGCCGGTGGTGCTAGAGGGACCGGAGTATGTGTATGTGAATGAGGATGATTTTTTAGATGACCCGTATGTGGTGCATCTGCGCAAGGAGCTTGGGGAGCATTTAAGAAATATTCCGTCAGACCCGGCAGAAATCAGGATTAATAAAATGAGCTGCCTTGCAAAAGATTTGGATATCCCGGCGTTTATCCATGATATGGGAGACGAATTTGATGTGATTGTACATAAGGAATTATTAAAGCATGGTGTGCTTGAGATTAATCTTGCAGGGCTTTCAAAAGCAACCGGAATAAAAAAAGTCTGTGAAATGTTAGACCTTCCATTGGAAAATACCTATGCGTTTGGTGACAGTGCAAATGATATAGACATGCTTTCTTACGTTGCACACAGTGTCGCAATGGGAAATGGCACAGAGGAAGTGAAGGAAAAAGCAGAGTATGTCACAACAAGTGTGGATGAGGATGGAATTTATAACGGACTGCTTCATTATGGACTGATTTAGAAAAAAGGAGAGATTATGGCAAATTTAATGGATTATCTGGACTGGCGCGGCGACCTTACTTTTTTACAGGCGCCGTTTAACGAGGTTGACAATCTCATACTGGCACAGCTTGTGTATGTGGAATTTGAAGGGATTGTGCCGGCACCGGAGAAAGAGGGCAGCATTACCGTAAAAGAAGCATCCGAGCGGTTCTTTCAGACGCATGAAGAAAAAGAAATCATGGGGCGTGTTTCCATGACAAAGACAGCGGCATTTGTCTTAAAAAAGATGGCAGAAACCGAGCGCTTTCAGAATGCAAGGCTCTTTGGATATTTAAATGACATCAGCACCGAGGAGCAGTCCCAGTTTTCCGTTGTAAGTATCCGGTTAGACGATGAGAGTGTGTTTGTCTCATTCAGCGGAACAGACAATACGATTGTCGGCTGGCGGGAGAATTTTAACATGGGTTATCTGTCCGAGACACCGGGGCAGTTAAAAGCGGTTGACTATCTGAATAAAATGGCAGAAAAAGACTGGAAGACAATCCGTGTGGGCGGACATTCCAAGGGTGGCAATTTATCAGTTTATGCAGCCGTAAAATGCAATCCGTCCATACAGGAGAGAATTGTAAGAGTGTATAGTAATGACGGTCCCGGCTTTAGCACACAGATGATAGAGAGCGAAGAATACCAGCGAATGATGCCGAAAATAAAAACCATATTGCCGGAGTCGAGTATTGTCGGCATGCTTTTGGAGCATCAGGAAAAATTTGAGGTCGTAAAAAGCTCGGAGAGCGGAATACAGCAGCATGATGCCATGTCCTGGGAGGTTTTGGGAAAACGCTTTGTATATGTGGAAAATGTTGCACCGCAGAGCGTTTTATTGGATGAAACGATGAAAAACTGGATTTTCCAGCTGACAAAGGAACAGCGGCAAGAGATTGTAGACACTGTTTTTTCCATGCTTGAGGAGGCAAATATCCGCACTGTGGATGATTTTTACAAAAGTAAATGGAAGGCAGTGCAGGAGTTAATGAAAGCTACAAGCAGGCTCTCTCCGGAAACCGGGGAACTTTTTGCCAAGGCACTCCGTCTGCTCTGGAAAGCAGGAAATGATACGATGAAAAAGTCCGTAAAACAGGCAGTTTTAGAAAAAATGGAATTGCCCGGCACATCCCATGAAAAAGACAAATCTAAAAAAAGTATGAAATCAAAGAAAATCTGATATAATATAAAAAAACGAGAAAAAATGAGAAAAAATAAGAAAATCAGATATTGCATGATGATAAATGGCTCTAAATTTAGTTGCTATTTTATAGTGAAAAACATATTATATGACTATCGGTTAGCACTCGAATGAAATGAGTGCTAATAACACAAAAAAGAAAAATCAATAAGAATATAAATTGAATGGAGGAATTATCATGAAATTAGTACCATTGAGTGACAGAGTAGTTTTAAAACAGTGTGAGGCAGAGGAAACTACAAAATCAGGAAAAACCACAGGAAGCAGAAGTAATCGCAGTTGGTCCTGGCGGAATGGTTGATGGAAAAGAAGTTACCATGCAGGTAAAAGAAGGACAGAAGGTTATTTATTCTAAATATGCAGGAACAGAAGTTAAATTAGACGGAGAAGAATACATTATCGTAAGACAGAATGATATTCTTGCAGTTGTAGAATAAAAAGTGCCGCGGCACATTATAAGAATTGCAGATACAGCAATTCTTTCCTGAAATGAAATACACAGTTGCATTTATATAAAATTATAGAAAGAGGTAAAAAATCATGGCAAAAGAAATTAAATATGGCTCAGAAGCCAGAGCAGCATTAGGCGCAGGCGTTGATAAATTAGCAAATACAGTAAGAGTTACATTAGGACCAAAAGGAAGAAACGTTGTTCTTGACAAATCCTATGGTGCACCATTAATTACAAATGATGGTGTTACAATTGCAAAAGAAATAGAATTAGAAGATGCTTTCGAGAACATGGGTGCACAGTTAGTAAAAGAA
>CAKRCJ010000098.1 GCA_934307185.1 uncultured Roseburia sp. | reverse complement strand
AAACTAGAGCCATTTGATAAAACAAATGCCGGAAACCCGCATAAATACAGGCTTTCGGCATTTTAATCCGTTATTCGAACTCGGCGTGTCCTTCGTTGCGCTTAACTATATTAGTTTAAGTTTTATACAAATACACACCGTTTTTTACTTCAATTACATCATTTATTCTGGCTTACTGATTTTCTGTTGCCAAAATGTTGCCACGTTTTTATTATACCAAAGTTTTCAGAATTAACAATGCTCTTTTTGAACATTTTACCAGAGTGTACAGTCTATTTTTAAATAGCCTATAAGCGTTTCGTTTTGAACAGCATTCTTTGTCCTAACTGCCATATCTCTCAAACCAATACACAAATAATCTTGCAGCTTCTCATCGCCACCATAATAATTCTCTACCAGTTTCTGTACTATTTTTTGAAATTGTTTTTCTATCTCATCTTCTCTCGTGCCTTTGAACAATTCCTGCAGCCTAATACAATCCTCTTTTGTGAACTCAGAATCTAAAGGATATTTTCCCAAGAAAATATTCATCATTATAGTGCGTAAAATAATCTCGCACAAATTCTCTGCTTCCCCTTCATTTGCAATATCGTACTTTATCAAAATACGATATATCTCTTGTTTCGGGAAAGCCTGTAAAAACTTTTGTTCCAACAAAACAGATTGCAAAAAGTTCCAGATTTTATCAATCCCCTTATCACTGGAAACATCGTTCCATGTTGAATAATTTATAATAATCATTGTATCTTGAGGAGCGAACTGATAATTATAATGTTCAAAAAAATACGGTAAATCTTTAAAAAAAATATTTTGCAAACAGAAATTACCATAATCACAAAACTCCGCAGAAATGCGATTGTATAACTCCAGACTTTTTTTAACTTTTTCCTCTACAAGATGTTTTCCGAGTAAATATACTCTTTCAACATCCAATTTTTCTCCTTGAACAGCGAATTCCGTATTTTCCTTTTCTGTCTCACAAATACAGTATAAAACTGCCTCCATTAACTGTTCTGCCTTCTCGTAGCTTATTGAAGTATGCTCATGTCCTGTATATTTTTCCGCCAGCTTCCCCACAATCGGTACTAATTCACTCATTCCGTAATCCATAGTCAACCTTTACTCCCAACACAAATTTTTCAGAGCTTCAAGATACAACTCGTAATCCCAACGCTGCACCTCATCAAATTGCTCATACTCTTGTCGTCCCTCTGTTTTTTGAAATCCTCTATAACCAGCTCGAATTGCCTGTGCAAATATGGAAAGACATGTTCCTTCCAAATATTCCATATCACCAAAGCACACATTATCAAATTGCTCTTTCATAAAATGCAATAGCTCATCGTCAGTAATTTCATCATTCATTTCATTTTTATAAAGATAAAAAATTTCTTGAAGGCGGATAATCGTATTGACATAGTTGTTTTGGTCAATGTAGTCTGAATCACAGAACTCATAGATAATTTTTTGAACAATTCCTTCCCCGAATTCAATTCTTTTCTGTTCTTGCAGAGCGTTCTTTCTCTCCTGCAAAATCATTTCCGCATCTTGTTCGCTTATAGAAAGTCCGAATTTTTCTGTTTTCTGATTAGTTTTCAACAAGTTCCCTAATTGATTCTGCTGCTGTACCATAAGAATCCACTCTTTTTCCAATGTTAATCCCCCCTATCGCTTTATTAGTGATAGCAGTATAGCACCAGCTAAATGGCATTTCCAGTCTTTAAAATTCTTGATTTTTATGGTATAATATAAGTAAAGAGAGGACAGTATCCTCTCTCTGCTTATACAAAATCTTTTCTTAATTATAAACACATTCTACGATTCCGTAAAGGCTTTTATCTTTCCCATTGAGTTCTTCTTTGTGCCTGCCTTTTCATCTTCTCTATTGTTTCCGCTTCTTTCCCTTGCTGAATAATTTTATTTACCTTTTCTTTTCCCATAACTCGATATAAATATTGAACATCCTTTAGTTTTTCTTTCATTTCAATATTTTCGTCCCTAAGTTTTTCTACATATTGAGAAAGCGCATTAACCTTGTTCCATGCTCGTTCACATGACCTTTGCAAATCGTTATAATTTCTGGAAATATCCAAGTACGCCCGATACACAGACCGCAGAACCGTTATGATTTTTTCAATCAGTGGCTTTGCCTTTTTCTCTCTATAAGACTTTCCGCTTTCCAATGTTCCGGCTTCCGGCAGCACTTCCTCTGGATCATACGAATACTTAACTGCAAATCGCTCCATATCCTTTACCATAGGAGCAATCTCCACCAGTTTTTTCTCATATCTTGCCGCTTCTTTCTTAGCCACTTCTGCTTTTTTATCTGCTTCCTCACGAATTTCCTGTGCGGAGTGAATCTCCTGTTCAAGATTCTCCAATTCTCCCAACCACTTTTCACTGATTTCCAGTATGGCAACATTATGTTCTTCCAGACTTTCTTTTTTCGCTTCCAACTCCGCAACTTCCTTTGCCCGTTCCTTTTTCTTAAAGTCCAAAACTGATAAATGCTTTTCATGTGTACCTTTCTGTTCCCATTCAATCCCACGTTCCAACATAATTTCCGCAAGCTGTTTTTTCTCATGCTGTACCCATTGATTTAATTCTGTTTCGCTTCTGGTGCCTCCTTTAAACCCAAGAGCCGATAACGCCTGTTTCAAAGAAACTCTTGTATCGAGTCCTCTTTTGCTTCCTGTCGTATATGGTACAAAATCAATATGCAGATGCGGTGTCGCTTCATCCATGTGCAAGTACGCAGAAAATACCCGTAGCGTAGGATTCCGTCTTTGAAAATCACGCATATATTCATCAAGCACCTTTGCAGCAAGCTGTCCGTTTTCTGTTGTCGCTCCCATATTGTCTTTATCTCCGATTTGCAGAATGATTTCATGAAACGGTTTCTCCTGTTTGCCGAAACAAATTTTATCATAATAATCATCAATCTTACGGTCACTTCTGGTCTGCTTCTCATTATATCGAACAAGAGCTTCATCAAACAATTCGTGATACACGTCTTTGACATCTTCGTTACAGTATTCTACATTCAGATAACTTCTTTCCGAATCTATATTTTTTGCATGGAACTTTCTGCTGTTATGATTAACAGAACCTTTTCCTGTCATAAAACTAATTGTTCGCTTCAATCTTTATCCCTTCTCCCTGTTTAGGGGTAATCAGTGCCGGATACGGCACATAGCTTTGTTACTTTCGTCGAAAGTAACGCAAAAGCACTTTTGACAGCCGTTCCGTCCATCAAAAGCTGCCATTGCGCCCTGCTGGGAGCTTTTCCGTCCTACGGACGGGCGGCTTCCAGCCGCTTTGCTTCTGCCGCCATAGCTTTTCGGATAGCCGATAGCACATTTTCTATCGTATATTCATCCCATCCGGCAAGCCATATCAATGTCCTTTCTTCATCAACTGTCAGTTCTACCTCTCCGAAGATTTCATTGAGGTCAGCAATCCTCCGGGCTTCACTTTCGTAAAAATATTTATTTACATTCCGAGTTCCCCACTCCGGCTGAATTATCATCCAATCACACCTTTCTCTTTGTCTGTTATCCACAGGAGCGTGACACGCCCCTGTCTATTCTCATCAAGGAAAACTACCAGCGGAAACTGTCCGGCACTCCACGTCTGTCCAGATATTCCTGTCTGGCTTTTTCCCGTTCCTCCTGCGTTGAAGCAGTCTTAAATTTCCCATATAGTTCATGCTGCACCAAAGAATCCAGTTTCTTTTCCAATCCCTGCCGAATTTCCTCCAAACAGGTATCATCCTCCACCAGATGATAACGGAGCAGTATTATAAACAATTCATAAGGAATCTGCACATTCTTCATTTTCCCACCCTTTCTGCGTCGGTTTGCGTCGATAGCGTCGATATTTTCTACATCTACCTGCTATCAAAAATACCGTCGCAACCGACGCATATCGTCGCTTTTATTCCTTTGCTTCAAGACGTTTCAGAATGATTTTTCTTTCATGCCCCCGCTTATTATCATAGAAAATCCCATAGTCATTGAGTAACTGGCTGTTGACGGTATTCAATCTTCGTGAAAGCACATTCGCCTGTAGCTGTATATCCGGCAGTTGCTTTACAAGTTCTGTCGCTGTTCCCTCCCACTCCTGTCTGTCCTCTATCAGAAACGCATTGATTGCCTCTAAAAGCGGATTCGGTGGCTGTTTCCACAACTCTGTTTCCGCTTTCTTGAATTTCCATACACAACGCTCCCTGTCAAATTCTATAGTCAGTTCCTGATCCGGCTGGTCACGCCCCACAATATCCATCACTGCTTCATTGTCTGTCCGTTTCTTTTTGTGCATGATAAACGCTCCATCTGCCGCACCCAACAGTCCATTTGTGCCGGAAATCATATCAAAGCTATCCTCCGATTCCAGCTTGCGTGTATGATGAACCACCAGCAGGCAGATACCATATTTATCGCTGAATGATTTCAGCTTTGTCACAATCTCATAATCGCTGGAATAGCTGTATCTATCCCCGCCAACTTCACGCACTTTCTGGAGCGTATCAATAATAATCAGCCTTGCGTCCTTATGCTCTTTCAAAAATCCTTCTAATTGCCTGTCCAACCCCTCATTCAAAGTCTTTGCCTGTGTTGCAAAATACAGATTATCGGCACACTCTACACCAAACATACCAGACAGTCGGCGTTGAAGTCTTGCATAATCATCTTCCAATGCCAGATACAGCACTGTTCCTTTCCGCACCGGATAATCCCACAACGGAATCCCCATTGCCACATGATAGGCAAGCTGTGCCATGAAGAATGATTTTCCTACCTTTGGCGCGCCTACAAATAGATATGTGCCACCATAGAGAAAACCGTCTACAATCGGTACTCTCGGCACAAAAACAGTATCATACAATTCCGGCATGGACATGGTATGCAGTCCGCCATTCCCGGATTTCTCTGGGTTTTTGGTGGCTTGCTGATTGATTTGTTCCTGTGAATTTGCTATAATTTCATTGTGATTTTTTACATTCGGCTGCACCCCATCTGCGCCAACAGATGATACGGGAGCAGTCGTTTTCATTTTTTCCATCATTCATCTTCTCCTTTCAATCCCTCTAACGTAATTGCAATTACCTGCAACGTATAGAGCAGTTCATCATTATCCGGGCTTACTGTTTCCAGACGTTTTAACTCCTCATGAATAGCTGCCATCTGATTTTTTAATGCCTTATAAACTCTCGGATTTCCCTGTACAACCACATCCCTGCACGTCAGTCGTCTTATGATATATTCCTGCTTTGTCAAACCAGACAATGCTACCAAATCATTAAGCAGCTTTGCTTCTTCATCCGATACCCGAAATGCTACGGTATGATTTCTCCAACGCCCTTTATAATCAAGACTTCTTTCCATTGCTGTTCTCCTTTTCCATTCGCTCCATTTCCAGCTTTTCTGCCATTTCTGACTGTACCGTTGGAAATAAATGTGCATACCTGTAAGTGATTTTTTCTGCTTCGTGTCCTACCCGTTCCCCAATCGCCAGCACTGAAAATCCCATATTTATCAGCAGCGATACATGGCTATGCCGAATATCATGCACCCGAATCTTCTTCACTCCCGCCTGTTTTGCACCTCGCTCCATCTCATGGTTGAGATAAGATTTTGTAACCGTAAACAGCCGTTCATCTGGCTTGATGTCATAGAACATTTTGATATACTCCTGCATTTCTTCGCAGAGAAACGGGGGCATTTTTACGGTACGGTTGCTTTTTGCTGTTTTAGGGCTTGTAATAATATCACGCCCTTTGGAACGGTGATACGTCTTGCTGATCGTGACCGTCTGCTTCTGGAAATCAAAATCAGCAGCAGTAAGAGCCAACAGCTCACCGGAACGGATACCGCACCAGTAAAGCATTTCAAAAGCATAAAAGGAACGTGGCTTATCCATCATGGCTTCTGAAAATTTCAGATATTCCTCTTTTGTCCAGAAGTCCATCTCCTTTGGAATTTCATTTCCCATTGTGCCTGCCCGTCTTGCCGGATTGTAAGGCAGATTATAAAAATTTACAGCATGGTTAAAAA
Organism: uncultured Roseburia sp.; assembly: GCA_934307185.1. Classification (GTDB taxonomy): domain Bacteria; phylum Bacillota; class Clostridia; order Lachnospirales; family Lachnospiraceae; genus Roseburia. Next base: position 1,788 of record CAKRCJ010000098.1, on the reverse strand, counting down.
TTGCTGTAAGCTGTGCGTGTATTGTCTTCAGATAATCTGCTGAATAGGGCTTACCTTTCTCATCCTGATACGCCATGAGTTCATTCTGCCATGCAATAACGTCTTTTGCTTCAATCTCTGCAATCTTCCGATTCCCAAAATAAGGTAAAATCTTTGTGCGTATTACATGGCTTTTAGATTCCCATGTACTTTCCTTGACACGCTGCTTTTTATCTGCTTCATAAAGTTCAAAAAAGCTGGTAAATGTCATATCCAGTTTGGAGTTCTGTTTCAGCATAACCTCATGTTCCCAGGCTTGCGCTTCTCTTTTTGTTGCAAACCCACGTTTCTGTGTCTGTTTCCGTTCCCCTTTCCAATTCGTGAAACGATAAATTACCCTCCACGTTCCCGTAGCATTGTCTTTATATACAGCCATTTCCATCATCTCCTTCCAACTTAATCGCTGTAACAGACCTTCTTATGAAAGAAAGTAGTATTTACACGCCCCGCTACTGTCATATACCCTTGTTTCTGCAATTCTGTGTTCAATTCCCTTACAACCTGATAGGCTTTGGACTTTGATACCCTTAATTCTGTGGCTACTTCTTCCACCGTCATAAATGATTTTTCTTCCATCCATATCCTCTCCTTTCCTAAAATCCCTGCCGTTCTCTCCTCCCCGTTCTGACAGGCAACCCTGTGCGGCGCTGTGCCAGTCCCTTTGTATCAGGGACGCTCGCTTCTTTTGAAGGTCATGGCGTTTGTTCGGTTTGGACGGTCATTCAGTTTTAACTCTTTTTGTTTAAGTTGTGATTTTATCATACTAAATAAATTCCGTTAAGTCAAGTGGTTTGCAGAAAAATATTAACTTTTTTTATTTAAGTTCCACTTGCTATTCCTATTTCATCATGTTATACTAACTTCAACAGAAATGTTTAATATCGGAGGTTTTATTATGGCAATCGGCAAAAGAATCCGCTTTTTCCGCAATCGGAAAGGCATGACACAGAAACAGTTAGGCGAACTCCTCGGCTTTCTGGGAAAGACCTCTGATGTCCGTATGGCACAGTACGAATCAGAATCCAGAACACCGAAGCAAGACCTTGTAAAGGAAATGGCACATCTCCTTGACGTAAGTCCTCGTGCAATTACTGTGCCGGAAATAGACAGTTATATCGGACTTATGCACACGCTTTTTGCGTTGGAAGATATGTATGGCTTAAAAATCGGAGAGATTGACGGAGAAGTATGTCTGCGGTTAGATAAATCCGCTGGAACAACCTACACCACTATGTTCGATATGTTCCATACATGGCAGGAACAGGCTGCCCGTCTGGAACAGGGTGAGATAACCAAAGAAGAGTACGACCAGTGGCGGTACAAATATCCCGAATCAGACACTTCTAAACAAGGTAGGAAAGTAGTCCCATCTCAAGAACTCAGCGACCTTATCTTGCAGAATTTACAATCCGAATCCGACTAATTTTTAACTTCTACATACACAAAAAACCTTACCGACTTTCAGCTTTATTTCTGAAAATCAGTAAGGTTTTTCTGTTATTGAAGTATTCTATTATCTAATGAGTGATATCCGAAATGTTGCCAAATCGTTGCCAGTCATTAAACAAATATGCTTGCAACTCGCATAAACAAAGGCTTTTTCAAAAGCATTTCATCACTCAAACTCAATCGTTCCGGGCGGCTTACTGGTAATATCGTACATTACCCGATTTACATGGCTCACCTCATTGATGATCCTGCTGGTCACCTTCTGCAATACTTCATAAGGGATCTGTGCGCTCTCTGCGG
>CAKRCJ010000097.1 GCA_934307185.1 uncultured Roseburia sp. | reverse complement strand
ACGTTTCTTGCTTTACGAGGCTTATCGTAATGTTTTTGGGCAATGGAATTTTCGATGCCATCCCTGCATTTTTTATTCGTAGCCGACTTCCGAAAAAGTCTTTTCAAATCCATAACACAACCTAACAATGTGGCAGCGTCATATATTTTTCATTAAACTCCGGTTTAATGTCTTTGTGGCGCAGTCTTGGAATTAGTAATTATATCGCTATAAATTTTCTTTTACAAAGTCCAACACATGCATATTAACACTCATAATGCGAATGTCCTTTGCTAATATACTATTGTACATTTTATCATAATGTTACTTTCTTAACTATCCTTTGTTAACACACAAACTTACTCCCACAAATCTCCCCACACTTCATCACACAGTTTTTCACAATATTCTTTGGAAAAGTCAGTGTCCTGTTTTACGATTGCATTTTTTTCTGCAAGCTCGTCGGTATAATCTTTCCAAAAGTATGTAGTAACTCCGCCATATCCGGGCTCTGCCTGTGTTACAAGCGCCCGCACTCCATAGTCTTCAATGACTGCCTCACCATTTTCATCCAGCCCAATTGTAACATCTGCCATACCTCCCACCATACGGTTTGCAATTCCTTTTCCACTGCCGGAGGTCCAGTTCACAAAGTTTCCAAGCGAATAGTAGACAAGCATCTGTGTTCCTGCTACCTCATCTTTTACCCACTCAACCGGTTCGATTACATGTGGGTGTGTTCCGATTACCAAATCGACGCCGTTTTCCGCAAAAATTTGGGTCCATTTTTCCTGCATACTATCCGGCTGCAAGCTGTATTCCGTTCCCCAGTGTGGACACACGATTACAAAATCTGACTGCTCTTTCGCAAGTGTGATATCCTTTTTTACTTTTTCTTCGCCTAAAAGATTGACCGCATAAGGCATATCTGCTGGAAGTGTAATTCCATTTAAGCCGTAGGTGTAATTTAACACCGCAATTTTTATTCCATTTTCCTCTAAAATAGTAATCGTGTCCTGCGCCTCTTTACTTTTATTAATTCCAAGAACTTTTATTTCGGGATATTTTTCCTCCCAGTTGGAAAGGCAATTGACAATTCCTGTTTTTCCTTTGTCCATCGCATGATTGGTTGCGTGTAAAATTACATTAAAGCCGGTATCCACCAGCGCATCTGCAACTTCATAAGGCGCATTAAAAGCCGGATAGCCCGATACCCCAAGCTCCTCTCCTCCAAGAATAACCTCCTGATTGACAATGGCAATATCTGCTGCCTGCACCTTCTCTTTTACGTTTGCAAACAGACTGGAAAACTGATAAGAACCATCCTGTGCATGACAACTTTCCTCCACGGGTGTGTGGAGCAGAATATCTCCAACCATCACAAGCGTGACGGTTGGATTTTCTGATACATCGGATGGTTCTTTTTCTGTTTCTTCTGTACTTGCCATATCATTATCCACAGCTTCTGTATTTTCTGAAATGTTATCCACGGAAGTTTCCTTTTCCGCGTTGAAAGCGTGGACTGCCTGCTCTTTCCCACAACCGGATATAAATAACGTGGAAAATAATATGACAGTGGTGTATATTTTTTTGAGTGTTTTGTGTAAATAATTATTCATTTTATCCCTTATGCTGCATGCTGATAATCAATCACTGCTACTTCCTGCATCATTTTTTTTGCCATATTTACAATAGCTTCCAGTCGTTCTGCAACATCATCTGTGTAATATTTTTCTCCACACTGGTCACATTCAAGGCATGGAACATTTTTTATTACAATAATACAGTTTTTATAATTTACAACATGCGTTGTTGTACTTTTTACAGATGTACTATTTTTGCAATACATACACATATGCTTCACCCTTTCCTTCTGGTTTTTAAATCAGCTTCAAATTTTTTAGTATCTGGATAATACACCGTGATAATATATATATTTATATTATCACACCCCGCAACAATGTGCAAAACCCGCCCATTTATAGTATATCCAAATATCAGGCAACTTGGATTAGGATAATCGTCTGGATAATCTTCAATAATTTCTCCCGTTGCAATTCCATTTTTTACATCATTCCTGCTTATATCTCTTTCCTGCATACGCTGTAGACAATGTTGTGTCCATAAAATTTTTGATTGTTTACATAATTTTTGATAAACATCTAACTCCATATGCGCCTTCCTTTTTCATTATATATTTTTGTCATCTCCTACTTTAACAACGCCTGATACACATCCCTCTTACTGATGCCACGGTCTTTTGCCACAAGCTTCATTGCCTCTTTACGTGTAATTCCCTGTTCTTCATACACCTGCATATGCTCCTCTAAAGTCATGGAGTCCCAGCTTTTTTTCTCTTCCTCGGCAATCTCTTCAAAGCTTTTTCCCTGTAAAACGAGAACATACTCTCCGCGTGGCTCATTTTCTTCATAATAGCGGAGGCTCTCCCCCAACGTTGTCTGCATTTTTTCCTCGTAACGCTTCGTAAGCTCCCTGCAAATCGTAAGGCGTCTGTCACTTCCAAGCACCCCTTCGAGTTCCTCTAACGTTTTTACAAGGTGATGCGGTGCTTCATAGATAATGATGGTTCTTGTCTCATTGGAAAGACCGGATAGAATTAACGCACGTTCTTTTTTATCCCTTGGCAAAAATGCCTCAAATGCAAAGCGTCTGGTCGGAAGCCCCGACATGGTAAGTGCCGTGATACATGCCGCCGCACCCGGCAGTGAAGTCACCTCTATTCCTTCTTCATAGCAGATGCGCACCAAATCCTCGCCGGGGTCAGAAATGCCCGGTGTTCCGGCATCTGTAATAAGTGCAATATTTTTTCCTTCCCGAAGCTTGTCGACAAGCTGATATGCCTTCTCGATTTTGTTAAATTCATGATAGCTTGTCATCGGTGTTTTTATTTCAAAATGATTTAACAGCTTGATGGAATTTCTTGTATCTTCTGCTGCAATCAAATCCACTTCCTTTAATGTACGAAGCACCCGGTACGTAATATCTTCAAGATTTCCGATTGGTGTCGCACACAAATATAACTTTCCAGCCATTCCGGCTCCCATCCTCTCTCAGTTTTTTATAAAATAATATGAAATTTTACTCTATTTCTTCTCCGCAAACTTTGGAATAACAAAATACAATATCATTCCAAGCGCCACAACTCCGAACGAAATAATCTGTGACGTTGAAAAAATTCCAACACTTCCACGATAATCATTTCTTAAAAACTCAATTAAAAATCTTCCGACACCATACAGAACAAGGTAAGCTGCTGCCACTCTGCCCGGCTTTGGATTTTTGGAAGCATACCACAATAAAAGTCCGCAGAAAATGAAATCTCCCGCAGAAGAAATCAGCTGTGTCGGAATAAGACTTACCCCATTTGGCGCAAAATCAGAATGTGTAAATATAATTCCATACCACGCATCTGTCTCACGTCCGTAACAGCAGCCCGCGCAAAAGCAGCCAATCCGTCCAAATCCCTGTGCCATGGAAACCGACGGCATAACCAGGTCAAAATAAGAAATAAAATTTTCTTTTTTAATATGGCAATATGACCAGCTTGTTAAAATACCACCGATAATACCTCCGTAAACAACATATCCGTTTCTGAAATTCCACAAAATAGAAGGGTCTTTTATAATATTTGGAATTTCAACAATGTAATATAACAGCCTGCATCCAACCATTCCGCCAATTAACGCACATAAGAAAATACCAAAAATAGTATCCTCACTTAACCCTCTCTTCTTTCCACGGTAATTGCACATAGCCAGTGCCGATGCAAAACCAATTGCAATCATAAGTCCATACATATATATCGTAATCGGACCAAGTGTTATCTTATTAAACATATAATCCTCCTTGTTTGCGAAGCAAATGCGAACCCCCTGGTGAGCAGAGGATTTTCCTCCTTGTTAATTAGGTAATTGCGAAACTCAATTTTAATCTGTTAATATTGTGAAAAATAAACAAAATCAACGAAGACCCGCTCTCGCTGCCTGCCACTCGCAGCGGTACTAAGCGACCAGAATACGGTCGCTAAGAACCGGCGGCGTCAGAAGCATCTTCTTATGATTTTATTTATTTTTCACAATTAAATTTACTTATTCTATGAGTTTCGCAATTATCTACTCCTTGTTAATACCCATAAATATCATATATTTCATCCGTATAAACGCCCTGCTCCTTATATACAATAAGGGGTTTTTCCACGGTCACACGGGATTTTCCCCCGCGCAGGCCTTCGATTAAAACCATGTTCGGTTCTTTGTCTATATACGGATATACAAGACGCATACGCTTCGGTTCAATTTTATACTCTACCATTTTGCTCATAATCTCAGCAAGCCGGAATGGTCTGTGCACCATATAAAATCTTCCACCCGGCATTAAAAGCCTTGCGCTTTCCCTTAAAATGTCATCTAACGTGCATAAAACCTCATGCCTTGCGATAGCCTTTGCCTCTGACGGCGAATTTTCCCCGTGTGTCCCTATCATATAAGGCGGGTTTGTTGTAATGACATGAAAAGAAGATGCTCCAAAAATATTTGAAGCATCTTTAATATCACCTGTTACAACTTTTATCTTCTCTTCGAGATGGTTGCAGGCAATACTGCGTCTCGCCATATCTGCACTTTCTTCCTGTATTTCTAACGCTGTAAAATCCGTTGCTTTCGTCTTGGCTTCCATTAAAATAGGGATAATTCCTGTTCCGGTTCCAAGGTCAAGCACCTTCTCCCCGGCTTTTGCTTTTGCAAAGCCGGAAAGCAGAACAGCGTCCATTCCAAAGCAGAAGCGCGCCGGATTTTGAATAATATAATACCCATTGCGGTGCAGCTCGTCCAACCGCTCTCCCTCATGAATCAGATTATTTTCCATCATCAATCTTAGACTTTCCTCCGCGGTCCTCTAACGCAGCCAGCTCTTTCATTTCCTCTGCGGTCAGTTTTACATCTTTTCTCTTTCTAGGCTTGAACTTCAACTGGTCTACACTGTATTCCCGAAGCTCTTTTTCATCGTTTGTTTCTATAAGTACCTTTACAAGCTGACGGAGTACATTTACAGAAGAAACTTCACCTTTAAATCCGTCATCTGTAGTTACATAGTCTCCTACATTCGGCAGCCGGCTGTTTAAATATTCATAAGTATCTTCTTCGTTTTTCAGGCAACACATCAATCTTCCACATACACCAGAAATCTTGGTCGGGTTTAAAGAAAGATTTTGTTCTTTTGCCATCTTGATGGATACCGGTGCAAACTCGGAAAGGAAGGTGTGACAGCAAAGCTCTCGTCCACAAATACCGTAGCCGCCCATGATTTTTGTCTCATCACGGACACCAATCTGGCGAAGCTCTATTCTGGTGCGGAATACTGCTGCAAGGTCTTTTACCAGTTCACGGAAATCAATTCTTCCATCTGCCGTAAAATAAAATAATAACTTATTATTATCAAATGTATATTCTGCTTCTACAAGCTTCATATCCAATTTGTGTTTTGCAATTTTTTCCAGACAAATCTTAAATGCTTCTTTTTCTTTTTCTTTATTCTTCTCTGCCTGTTTTTCATCCTGTTCCGTTGCAATACGGATAACCGGCTTTAACGGCTGAATGACACTCTCCTCGGACACTTCCCTCGGATCTGTCATAACGGTTCCGATTTCAACACCTCTTGCTGTCTCTACAATTGCATGCATTCCAGCTTTCAACTGTAACTTTCCGGGTCCGAAATAATAAATTTTGCCTGCATTCCGGAAGCGTATTCCTACTATTTTTACCATGTTAATTCTCCTTAATTGTCAGCAGCAATAACTCAATTACCAAATCAAAGTTTACATTTGCATCCAGACGAATCTGTGCTTTGCGCAATGCTTCTAATATACTGTTAATTCCGTTGTATGAGCTTTTTTCTGCCTGTCTTTTTATGTCATAGACCTCATCTTTAAAAATAAGGTTGTTTACATCACCTGTTGCTTTAAAATATAAAATATCACGATACCATATCATCATAAGATCAAAGTAATCGTTAATTTCCAATTTATAATCCGCAATCTGCTTTACTGCTGCTGTCATCTCATATAAATCAATCTCACCAAGACGCTTCATAAGCTGTAATGCAGATGACTTCATTTCATTAAAATCATCGGAGGATGCCAGCTGAATTGCCTTGCCGACATTTCCCTGTGCAAATGCAACACACACATCCGCCTGATAATCAGGGATTTTGTAGGTTTCCATCAGATATTTTTTTATTACATCATCCGGAACAACTTTAATATTTAATGTTACACATCTTGATAAAATGGTTGGAAGGAACATATCTGCATTGGTTGTCAAGAGCATAATTACAGCATAAGCAGGCGGTTCTTCTATTGTCTTAAGCAGGGCATTCTGCGCCTGCTGGTTCATTTTTTCCGCCTCATCTATAATATAAATCTTACGTTCACTGCTGTAGGGCTTTACAACAATGTCATTATTTACCTGCGTACGTATGTCGTCCACTGAGATTGTGTTCGGCTTCTCATGGTTTACATAAATAATGTCCGGCTGGTTATGCCCGGCTGCCTGTTTGCATGAGCGACATTCCATGCATGGCTCTTTTCCATGCTTTTCACATTGCAATGTCATCGCAAAAGCCTCTGCTAACATCATTTTTCCCGATTTATCCGGGCCGTTTATAATATAGGCATGGGATACCTTATCCATTGTGATTGCATTCTGTAAATGCTCTATAATCTTTTCATGCCCAATAATATCTTTAAATCCTGCCATATACTGCTCCGTTTCCGATGCCTTTTCCATCAAAAAATCTGTCTCTTTATGTAAGTATATCCAATAAAAGTCCGCGGATTTCACCAATCCTGCTTAAAATTGTAATGTGGTCTTTTTCATCCTTTACAAGCTCTCTCGCAAGTTCATCCAGATTTGAGTCGATAAGCTTTATTATGCCATATACTCTGTGGCGGCCTCTCCGGTCCAAAAAATTCTCTCTCGAAAACTTATGGGAACGATAAACGACTTCGTTTAAAAAATCCTTAATCAGACCACGGTATTTCTTCATATCCCGGATATCCATATGCTGTGCAATACGATTTCCCTGCGCTGTGATATCATTCATCAGCAAATCTACTTTTGCCTGTAAATCCGCATCTGTAATGGCACTTGCCAGTGTAAATTTAAAGGTGCCGTCACCCGTTTCCGTTGTGGTCGTGTCCGGAACCTGCGTTACCTGCGGTATGTTATTGACTTTAATATCCACAAATGCCACCTTCTTTTCTAATAATATAAATATTCCAATCTGCACAAACGTGTGCGGAATTACTGTTATAATTATATCTCATATTCATTAATTATTGTATTTTTTATCTCACGTTCTGTCTCTTCGAGATTATCATTGTAGAACCGTTTTTTTATTCCGGCTTCGTTTAACTTATCCTCGGAAAAGTCCTCTGCATCGGCTAAAAATCTGCGGCACAATTCCTCGTACTTCGGACTTTCCTGCATTCTCTCACGAATTAATGCACGGCTTAAGCGTTCCCCGTCTTCCACTTCGATATAAAGCGGCACGACGTTTTCCCTGCCATAATAAGCACGAAGCTTCAGATAAGATGCAAGTGTTCCGATAATCAGATAATTCTGCCCATCTAACTGGACCTGTCCATCATCCACTGTAAAATACTTCCATATTCCATGAATGGTATTGTATGCCCGCAGTTCAATAATCTTTCCCTGCTGCTCTAACTCTTTTACTCTGTCCTCGCTGCAGAAATAATATTGTACACCGTTTTGTTCTCCTGCCCTGACAGGTCTTGTTGTATATGGAACAATTGTTTTTAAAGAAAGCTCCCTGTCTGCTAACAGCCGCTGATACAATGTATCCTTTCCTGTGGAGCTTTTTCCCATAATGCAATATATTTTACCCATTTTTCCTGCCTCATTTAGTATAATAT
>CAKRCJ010000096.1 GCA_934307185.1 uncultured Roseburia sp. | reverse complement strand
GCTGCCGCAATCTATGTTGTGAACGATAGCCACAAAATCTGCAAATCTACGTTATCTAGATCCGGTTTGAGGTCTTTGTGCAGTTCTTTAATAATTTGAAGTGCCAGTGCCAGGCATTTACTAGGGGTTTAATGAAAACCAGCTGCCACATCATGAACTATTGAGATGGATTTGAAAAGACTTCTCGCAAACCTGATTGGAATAAAAAACGCAGGGATGGCATCAAAATTCCTCTGCCCAATGAAGATAAGACTCTAAGAAAAGTGGAAGCCACTGCTTCCATTTTTCTTGCTTTTTGAGGCTTATCGTAATGCTTTGGGCAATGGAATTTTCGATGCCATCCCTGCGTTTTTTATTCGTAGCAGACTCCCAAAAAAGTCTTTTCAAATCCATAACACAGCCTGACAATGTGGCAGCGTCATTTGTTTCATTAAACTCCGGTTTATAGCACATTCTCCAGCAATTTTACAAACACGGTAAGTCCTTCCTCGTCCTCTTTTTGAAACCGTTCTCTGATAGGGCTGTCAATATCCAGCACACCGATGATTTCTCCGTTTTTATGAATTGGAAGTACAATTTCAGACTCGGAGGCACAGTCACAGGCAATATGTCCCGGAAATTCATGGACATCTGGAACGCACATTATTTTATCCAATGCAACCGCTGTTCCGCATACCCCTTTCCCGACTGCAATTTTCGTGCAGGCTGTTTTTCCCTGAAATGGTCCAAGCACCAATGCACCGTCCCGCATAAAATAAAAGCCTGCCCAGTTAATATTTTCCAACGACTGAAACAGTAAGGCAGATGCATTCGCATAGTTTGTAATGTCATAATCTACATCTTCAATGAGACATTTTAATTGTTCATTTATTAATCGGTATTGTTCTGTCATAATTTTTCCTCACGTATTATCTATAATGCATAGCAGTCATATCGGATTGCTTTCCCTTTTAATTCATAGGTTGGATTTTTGCCTGCCAGAAACGGACTTTTTAGTGGGCGCTTTACAATGATTTTTGCTGGCTTTGCCCCAATTGCGGCTTCAAACAATTCCACTTCGTCCGAACACGGCGGCTCTAATTTCTGAATTAACTGAAGTTTTTTATTAATCAATCCTGATTTCTGCCTGCCCGGAAACATTGGGTCTAAGTAAATCAAATCTACATTATCGACCCGGCTTTTCAAATGATCTACACTGTTGCCCTCTACGAGTTCCATTCTGCCGACAATGTCTTTTAACTTTGGATTTTTCTTTGCCCTGCGGAGCGCATCCTTTAAAAGCACAGCGACCACCGGATTTTGTTCGTATAAGGTCATCTCGTAACCATATGCGGCAAGCAAAAAAGCGTCCTCTCCCATTCCGGCAGTTGCATCAATTCCTTTTAAGCCTGTGTCTGCTGTCTTTGCTGCGCGCACTAGCATCTCATGCGAAAGTCTGCCATCGCTTACCCGGTGTAACATTCCTTCAAAATCTCCCTGATAGCTTAAGCCGTAGCCTGTCAGTGAAACCCCCTTTGCATCAAAAAGAACGGTCAGTTCTTCTCCCGGCTTATCCAAAAGTTCAACACCTGCGCGTTTGGCAAATGACTCCGCCATATCTCTCTGCCCGCCTTTTCCCAGGCAGGCAACAAATTTACTGCTCATTTTTTTCTCCCAGATAATTGTAAAATCTAATACTTAAAAATAGAGGTGCTTTGGCACCTCTATTCAAACCGCTTGCAATTTGTGCAAAACAGTTTTATAAGAAATTATAAAATATTATAACATGAACATCCCTTTTTTACCAATATTTCTTACGCCATCTCCACCCTATAGTTCTCTGCCTGCGAATGAAACAGCTTATAATAAAGGCTGTCTGTTTTTTTCATGAGATTTTCGTGCGTATCAAAATCTGCCACCGTTCCACCGTCAATGATTAAAATTCTGTCGCAGAATACGGAGGAAGACATGCGGTGTGAAATGTAAATGGCTGTTTTATCCTGCACAAGGCTGTTGAATTTCTCGTAGATTTCCGCCTCCGCAATCGGGTCTAGCGCACTCGCCGGCTCATCTAAAATTACCATGGACGCTTCTTTATAAAGTGCCCTTGCAATGGCAGTCTTCTGTCCCTCACCACCGGACATCTCGATACCGTTCTCGTCGTATTCCTTTCCAAAACGGCTGTTTACTCCGTCTTTTAAGCTGTTAATTTTTTCACGAAGTCCGACCTCATCAATCAGATGATTGATTTTTTCCTTATCGACGTTCTGTTCCTGACAGGAAATATTTTCTGCAATCGTAAAGTTAAAGAGACGGTAATCCTGAAAAACAGCGGAAATCGCATTCATATAAGACATATAATCGTAGTCATAAATATTTTTTCCGTTAATTTTAATCTCTCCGCCGTCCGCGCGATACATGCGGCAGATTAGTTTTACAAGCGTTGATTTACCTGCACCGTTTAAACCGACAATAGATATTTTTTCTCCCTTGTGAATGGAAAAGCTGACATCCTTTAACACCGGCTTTTCTGCTTTCGGATAAGTAAAGGTCACATGGGAAAATTCTACTGTTTCCACAGGGCCTTCAAATTTTTCTTTTCCCTCCTCGATTATCTCCTCCTTAAGACTCATAAATTCCAGATACGGGTCTAAGAAAGATAACACCTGAAACAGCTCTACAACTGCTGTTCCAAAAGCAACGACAGAAGCGGAAAAATTAACGGCTGCCGATACATACATGGTCAGTGAACCGATGGAAATTCTGCTGCCAAAGCGGTCAGATAGTGTGCGGAGTCCGACATAGACATAGCAGATTGCGGCAATCGCATCATTTACGACATTAATTCCGCCAAAGGTCTGTCCCTGTTTTTTATACATATCATCAAACCTGTCACAGGTTTCCTCGGTAAACTTTGATAACTGTTTTGTAATCATATTCTGCATATGGTAAAGGCGGATATCCTTCTGGTACTGCTTTTCATTTTCTAACTCCATATAATAACCAAATTTACGGTTGATTGGAATAATGCTCTGCATCACCTCCACAAGCGTTTTGGACATATTTTTATAAAGCAGTAAAATGGCTGCAATTCCGAAAGCAAGCACAACTATCATGACTGGTCCTAACGTTGCAATAATAGAAAGCAGTCCGATTAATGTTACCGCCCCGGAAAATACCTGTGAGACAACGGTGACAATCTGCGCAATCGCATTCTGGTTTCCGATTGCAAATACTGCGCGCTCTTTCAAATCCAGATAATACGGATCCTCCAGATAAGAATATTCCAAATTCATAATTTTTTCTGCCATGCGCTCTGTCATGGTGCGACGCATATATTCTTTTTTCACCTCTATCTGACGATTGTAAAATTTTTCGAGCCATGCCATTCCTACATTATTTAAAATAATCAGTCCTCCAAAAAGAAGGATTGTTGACATCTCTTTTGTGCCAAGCAGCTCATCAATTAAAAACTTTGGTAAAATTATATTGAGCCACAATTTTGCTGCCGAGGTAAGCGACTGCACTATCAGTAAAATAATGTAATCCGGTGAAACCGACCATGCCATTTTCAGAAAACCCGTTAACTTTTTCATACTATACACTCTCACATTCTTTATAATATTTTCCCTGCACCGTAAACATATGATAATACTCGCCCTTTTTCTGCATCAGCTCGTCATGTGTTCCGTATTCCTTTAAGCCGTCTTTGTCAAAAAGGGCAATTTTATCACAGAACTTTGTGCTTGCAAGCCGGTGAGAAATGTAAAGCGCTGTTTTTCCCTCTACCATGCTGCTGAAATTTTCGTAAATTTCAGCCTCTGCAAGCGCATCTAACGCCGCTGTCGGTTCGTCCATAATAACCATCGGGGCATCCTTATAAAGTCCTCTTGCAATGGACAATTTCTGGCGCTCTCCGCCGGAAAAATCCGTTCCGTTTTCATCGATGATTTTTAACATCATCTGGTCTAAGCCTTTGGAAAATCCGTTTACTTTCTCAAGCAGCCCTACTTTTTTCAGTGCTTCTTTCACGCGTGCCTCATCTACATTTTCATCCGTTCCGGTCACATTTTCACGGATTGGGAACGCAAGAATATTTACGTCCTGAAATACCGCCGAATAAAGATTGTATAAATCCGGCTTCCTGAATTTTGTAATATCAATTCCATTAATATAAATGTGTCCGGCAGTCGGTTCAAAAAGACCGGTCAGAAGTTTTACCAAAGTGGATTTTCCTGCACCGTTTACACCGACTATCGCGAGGCTTTCCCCTTTATGAATGGTAAAGTTCAAATCCTTATATACATAAACCTCACTCCCCGGATATTTAAAGTCAACATGCTCAAACTGAATTTCCAAGGTATCATGCAGTTCTATTTTTTCTTTTTCGTCATCACTTAATTTTTCGTCCATGAAACGGAACGCATCACCCACGTACTGTCCTTCATTTTGTAAAAAAGCAATGTCCTCCCCGAACTTTAACATTGCCGCCATTAACGTTGTAATGAGCGAAATGTACATCGTAAAGCTGCTGACCCTCATACCGTTTACTGCCTGAAAAATAAGAATTCCATACATGAGCAGATTAGTGAGAAGCAGTGTTGTAAGCCCTGCAAAACCAAGCAGATATTCATGCTTTGCCAATTTTTTCACAAGCTTTATCAAAGTTTTTATTTCTGCTTCATAATTTTTTAAAATGCGCTCTCTTAAGTTGTAAATACGAATATCTTTTCCGAATGTAAAATCATGCGTTGTCTTATAATAGTAGTTGATTTTCCTCTCCTGCTTTGCCAGTTCTTCCTTTCTTGCATAACGGTAGTTGTGATTTTGTCTTGATACCCACATTGTCACAAATACATGTATCATCAATGCAGCTACAATCACAGGATTAAGTCCCGCGGCAAGGACAAGCATGCCTATGATAGTCAAAACATTTGCCGGCATTTTATAAAGATGATTGTACATGCCTTCCATTCCTTCTGCATTATTGTTGCACGACTGGAAGGCTCTCTCATTTTTCTGCCAGAAGGCAGCATCTTCCACATATTTGTAATCCATATTCATGATTTTTCTACCAAGCTCTCCGATATAACGAAGCCGCATACGCATATTGGCGGACTCAATGATATATTGCAGCCGGTTCATCGTATATCCAAGTATTCCGGCAATGCAAAGATAGGCTGCCATTGCAAAAATCAGTCTTTCTTCCCGCCCGGTTGCATTTTCCTCTAAAATTCCAATTGCAATTTTCGGAAGAAAAACCGTTAAAAACGGATAAAGTCCTGCAGCTATCGTATAGCAGATAATTCTCGGCAGTTGTTTTTTGTCCCGCTCCAGCAGATTTTTTATTAACCGCTTTATAACAGGAAGCACCTTATAATTTTTTGTTTCCATTTCTTTACTCCTCATTTTCTTTCTGCCATGGCTTGTATAACTATAGAATACTCATTAAAAAATTAATGTAAATACAATTGAGGTAAGCGGTAAATTCCTGACGATAAGTGGTAAAAAATCTAATGGTAAAAAAGAGGGGGACTAGCCCCCTCAAAATAATCGTGCAACTGCATCATAATCCGCAGGCAGATGCCCCATATTATATACTTTAACTATTCTGCCGAAAAAAATACATCCGGGTTATTTGTCACGATTGCATTTCTCGTTACCATTTCCCCATTTAATTCCACCGGACGGAGCAGAATGCAGTTGTTCTCCATGCCAAGAGCCTCCGTATTTTTGATGCATTTGATAAATTTCATCAGATAACGCACTGTGAAACCGACAGCACCAAGCAAATCTGTCTTGCGCTGTCCAAAATTATCCATTGTAAGGCTCTCCCATTTATTTTCTGCAAGCACATTTCGAAGTTCCATCAAAGAAAGCGGCTTTCCGTCCCTGTAATAAATTGCGCCAACCGTCGGGTCGACCAGAATATATTTTTTCCATTCTGGCACATAGACATCGCACACAACATGTATCATTTCGTCCTGTCCCTCCTTTGGCACTAATTCCACATAACTGGAGCGAAAACCATATGCCCGCATTATGCCGGAAAAAATCATTGCCATTCCTCTGCAATTGGTACAACTGTCATGCTCTTTCGCATACACAAACTGTTCGATAGTTCCAAAGCCTTTCGCATGGTGGTGTCCCATTCCATCGTGTGAGAGTACTGCTGACAGCTGCTTTAACAGCTCGCGCACCGTTTCTAAATCATGGTGGTTTTCTGTCTCAATTCCCTCTTTTTTCAAAAAAGCAAGCACTTCCTTATTTCCGAATTCATATTCAAAGTCAATTATTTTCTCCTCATTTGTGAAGGTATGATTTTCCATTAACAGCTTTCTTGATGTCTCCGGTACAATTAATTTTGTTTCCCCAAAAACAAAATCATCCGATTTTTTGTGCAATGTAAATTTTCCATGGATATTTCCTTCCTCCCAGTCAAAGCTTCCCTCCAGACTGCCGTCTTTTAGTTCCGCCGTTATGTCTGCAACGCTCTCATTAATACCAAGCTGAAATGTCAGGCTGTCCCCCTCACATATTGCATTTTCTGCTTTGTCATGGCAGATGCCCTCAGTCGGATAGGTAATTTCCACATGAAATATGCCGTCCTTCTCCCCGACAAAAAGTTCTGCATCAATAAATGTCAAATATCCTTCATATGTTCCATAAATACGCATCGTTTCTCCTCTTTTCCAGTTGTTTATTCTGTCAAAAGCCGTACAGTTTTTCTGTCAGACCTCCATTGAAAAAGCCCTTTTCAAAAATCCGATTGAAGCAAAAACCGCAGGGCGGGCAGAAAATTTCTCTGTCCGCCCTGCGGTTTTTGTTCTTCACAGATAAAATATAAGGGGCTTTTGCCAAAATACTTCCACTTAATATTAGTCGAGCAGCATCTCGACACATCCATACATACCCGCATCATTGCCAAGGTCTGCCAGAGCAAACTTTGTATCACGGCATGCCATAAAGGATGTTTCCACGAAATGCTTTTTAATGTTGTCAATTAAGATTTCTCCTGCTTTGGAAACACCGCCGCCGATTACGATAATCTCCGGATTTACAACACATGCAATGTTTGAAAGTGTGGAACCTAAAATCTCACATACTTCATCCACCAGACCAATTGCGATTGCATCTCCCGCTTTTGCTGCATCGAATACATCTTTTGCAGTCAGGTTTTCAATTGCGCGGATGCTTGTCTCCTCTGAGGACTTTGCAAGCTTTCTCTTTGCCAGACGTACAATTCCGGTTGCGGAGGTGTACTGCTCCAGACAGCCATACTGTCCACAGTTGCAGGCTTCAATCTCATCGTTATTCACAGTGATATGTCCGATTTCTCCACCGGCTCCGTTAAATCCGGCTACAATCTTGCCATCGACGATAATTCCGCCGCCGACACCGGTTCCAAGTGTTACCATGATAACATCCTTTGAGCCTTTTGCTCCACCCTGCCACATCTCGCCAAGCGCAGCAACGTTTGCATCATTTCCGACTTTAACTTTTAATCCGGTAAGATTTCCTAATTCTTCTGCAACATTTACAACGCCCCAGCCAAGATTTACACAGCGGTGTACTACTCCCTGGCTGTCAACCGGTCCCGGAACACCTATTCCAATTCCCTGGACATCATCCTTGCTGATTGCTTCCTGTGCCAGCTTGTTGTCTACTGCTTTTGCAACATCGGAGAGAATAGACGCTCCATTATTCTCTGTATTGGTCTTAATTTCCCATTTATCCAGCAATTTTCCGGTCGTGTCGAAAAAACCGATTTTACAGGTAGTTCCACCAATATCCACTCCAAATGCATATTTCTTCATGATTTTTCTCCCTAATCTCATATATTTGCGCAGCTATGTAACCCATTACAGCGCCTGTATTATCCTTATGATAACGTTTCCATATTTATCTGTCAATTGTATTCTATGGCATATTTTGTACTTATTCTGCTGCCTGTTCTGCCGGCGGTATATCCTGTGACGA
>CAKRCJ010000095.1 GCA_934307185.1 uncultured Roseburia sp. | reverse complement strand
ACCATACACATCCAGATCCGGCAGAACGCCTGTAATATAATTTAATAAAATACGGTTGCTTCCGATAATATAAAAATCTTCCGGCCGGAACTCTTTGTCATAGTTATATAAAATATAGGAAATACGGTGCATCGCTACGGTTGTTTTGCCGGAGCCCGCACTTCCCTGCACAATAACATTTTGTTTCGGAGATTTTCGTATAATCTCGTTCTGTTCTTTCTGAATGGTTGCAATAATTTCTCCAAGCACTGCCTTTTTATTTTTGGCAAGATATTTTGTCAAAAGCTCATCGTTTGCCACCACGTCAGACTCATAGAAATCTTTTAATGTGTCGTTCTCAATTTCATACGTTCTTTTTCTGTACAAATCAATTGCGTAGGTTTTCTCATTTTTTACCGAATACTCACACAGACCAAGCGCATTTTCATAATATACCGAAGCAACAGGCGCTCTCCAGTCAATGACAACTTTTTCGATAATATCCTTGGAAATTCCCACTCTTCCGATATAAAGTGCCTCATCTTTTTTCGAATCCTCATCATAAAAATCAATGCGCCCGAAATACGGCTTTTTTCTTGCTTTTTCTAATCTGCTTCTGTCGTGCTTTACCGTTTCATACATCACCTGCGTATTGTCGATAAGCGATAACGCCTCCGTATCTTTTGGTCCATACGTTTCCAAAAGCGTGTGGATGTCCTCTTTTAAGCTTTTTTCCTGCGAGATATTTTTGTCCAGATTGTGCTGTGTTATCGCAATCGTCTCTGCAAGATGTGCTTCTTCCGCCTCTCTTGTAATTCCCGGTAACTGTCTTCTTTGCTCCATTTTGCGTCCCCTTTTCTGTAAATTATTTGCAGTGTTTCTTCAATTCCATTTAAAATTGAAGCAAGGCGTCCGCATCCCTGAAATATATAGTATCAAATAATTAAGGATTTTAAAAGACAAAGAGAAACGAACCATCCAAAAATGGCTCGTTTCTCTTTGATTAGGGATATCTTTTAAGGAATTAACCAGCAAATTAACAGCATCCGCATCCACCATGACGATGTCCATATTCATCCATACAGTCATCTTTTGGATTTTTCATACAAAGATGTACCGCAGCTTTCTTAAAGGTCATAGGAAGTGCTAAGATATTCGGATTTTTTCCGACATATTTCTTTTCTGCATCAGCTAATGCTTCTTCAAAAGTAGCTCTTGTCTTAAGTCCCATTCCTCTTGCATAACCTGGCTCTTCCGCACCTACAATATAAATTGCACTTGTATTCATCTCTGCAATATGTCCACAGGACATCATGGAAAATCCATGGAATGGATGGAATGCATTGGTAAAGCGGTATTTACGGATATATTCTTCATTTGTTGCAAAATATTCACCATAACGGTTCATATCCGGTAATGTATTCATATGGTCATGCTGGAACAGTTCGTACTGCTCTCTTAAGTAAGGCCATAATTCATCATGGAAATATCCATTACAAATAGAGGAACAAATAATAACACAGTTATCACTCATAACTCGTTTAAATCTTAATACCTGTGCACTTAATGCCTGCATCATCATGATCGGGTTGGTTCCCATTCCATCACCATAATGGAACTTCTGAGGCATACCAAATACTAATACGTCATATTTCTTCTCTGCCCAGTGTACATAGGTTCTCTTGTCCGCAATCTTCCAGCTGATTGGCATCATCTCTTTTGCATAACCGGAGTAAATGGCAATCTGTCTTGAGTTTGTATCAAGTACCGCATCACAGCAGAAGAACGGATGTCCCATTTTTTCTTCCATGTACATACTGATTTCATTAAATTTATCACGCATTAAACTGCCGCCATTTACCGGTGTGAAGTCGTCTCTATGCATAACAGCCGGTACATGATGGCTTGCAATACATCTCCAGTTTGTGATACCTGTTGCACTGTGTTTGTATCCGCCGGAATATCCGCCATATGGATTTCCCTGTACATGACCAATTAAAATTGGCAGGTCACAATCATAAACATATTTGTTCATATAAACCGGGTCGCCTCTGTGTGTCTTGCCAAGATATACCATATGTTCTTCATCTTCACTGTCATGGCTGATAATCTGACCGGTATACCAGAACTCATTAAATAATTCTTCACCAAAAATTGCTTTTGCATCTGACTCTTTGCTTCTTGGATGTAATCCATTTGAAATAATGAAAAGAATGTCTTTTTTCTCAACACCTGCTGCATAAAGTTCTTTTAAAATGTACTTAATGCTCATTTTTCTGTGGCTTGTTGGCTGCTCTCCGCCTTTTACACGATCCGGAACAATAATTGTAACTGTCGAGCCTTTATGTGCAAGTTCTGACAATGTCGGCATGCCGATTGGATGTGCAAGACTCTCTAAATAAGCCTCCTCTAATTTATCTTCCGGGATATAATCAGGATCTTTTACTGTCTCTCCCGGAATAAAAATATCTGTATTATCTGGCAGTTCTGCAGCCATAGTTCCCTGTCCGTATTCAAAATCAATTTTCATGGTATTTTTCTCCTTTTTCTTCAATCATTTGATAGGTGATTGCGAAACTCAATTTTAGTCTGTTAATATTGTGAAAAATTAACAATATCAACGAATACACACTCTCGTTACGTGTCGCTCGCAACGGTACTAAGCGACCAAAATACGGTCGCTAAGAACCGGCGGCTCCCCAGTGTATTCTTATGCTATTGTTAATTTTTCACAATTTAATTTACACTTTCTATGAGTTTCGCAATTACCTACAATCATTTGAGTTTCGCAATCGTTTCTGACTAACCTTCCATATAAAGACGGATAATTTCGAGGTATTCCTCCGGGTAGTAGCCGATTTCACCCTGAAATCTTGTGAGTGCAATTAATCCACCATCAATTTCATCAATAGATGCAAGCATTGCTGCATTATCCTGCTTTAAGCCACCGCCGTAAACAATATCCATACCGCCTGTTTTCTCTTTTACAAAACGGGCAATTTTTGTGATGTACTCTTTTCCGGCAGGAGTCTTCCCCGGTCCGATGGACCAGATTGGTTCATATGCGATTACTACTTTTGATTTGTCTACATCCTTCAAACCAATCTCTAACTGTTTTCCTAATACTTCCTGCCACTGTTCCTGTTCTTCGCTCTTCTCACCGATACAGTAAAGAACGGTCATGCCTCTTTCAATGGCACATTTGATTTCCTGATTTAACAGACGGTTTATGGCATCTGTATCTGTCACACCCGCTTCTGCAAGAATTCCGGCTTTATCGTTACGTTCTTCACAATGTCCGATAATTGTTGTCTCACAGCCCGCTGCTATCATGGCAGATGCCGGTCTGTTTGTTGTAAAAGCTCCAAAATTTCCACCTATTGCCGTATCTGCTCTGTAAACGCCCTGGCATCCAATCTTAATCGGACTTTCTTTTGTCTTCGCACCTGCTGCATTCAAAAGATGAACTTCCGGAAAATACATTCCAAATTCTACTTTGGAAGCATCATATTTTTTTAATTCTTCCTGGGTGTTTTTCACAATATATTCCGCCCAGTCAGCAACCGGTGCAATACGGTTCACACCACCAAATTCAGTTGGGACATCAAATCTTTTTAAATTCAGATAAATATGTTTCATGGATTTTCCTCACTTATTAAATTCCTGCTTTTTTATAACGTTCTGCCATCTCATCAACAGTTACACATTCTACCTTTGGTGCTTTTCCATAACTTCCAAACTTCACAAGCAACGGTGCGATTGCTTCCTTCACACCATCCTCAATACATTTGCAGATTCGTGCAACATCATCATCCGGCACATTGCCATACATAATCGTATCCATGATAGGTGTAATAAACACACGAGGGTCAAATGCTGATTTATTTTTCTCTAATAATTCGTAAATTGATCCGACAGAAGCGCTGTTTCTAAGAGCTGCATCTTTTGCAAAAAGTTCTTTCATATTTCTGGTAACTGCAAGACGAAGGTCTGTATCAACATTAATCTTATTAATTCCGCAATGACTAACCTCCACAAGCTGATCTACATTAATTCCAAATGCATTTGTAATCTCACCGCCAAGTGCATTGATTTCCTCAACAATATACTGTGGAACCGTCGAAGAACCATGGCTTACCAAGTATCCTTCAATTCCTTCATGCATCATACATTCTTTAATTGCAATTGCAATCTCTTTACGGATGACTGCATTTTTACCTTTATTGGCACCATGCATTGTTCCATAGCTGATTGCCAGTGCATCCACACCTGTCTTTTTGAAGAACTCGATTGCTTTTAATGGATTGGTATAAGTACTTGTCGCTGCAAATACATGATCCTCAACACCAGCTAATACACCGAGCTCGCCTTCCACCGTGATACCTCTCTCATGTGCGTATTTTACTACTTCGCGCGTAAGCTCCACGTTCTCATCAAATGGCAGGGAACTTCCGTCAATCATAACACTTGTATATCCGCCATCAATCGCAGCTACACAGGAGTCAAAATTTCTGCCATGGTCTAAGTGGAGTGCAATCGGAATATCACTTTCTGTGCCATATTTCTTTACTGCTGCACCGATATTCTTTGCACCTGCTTTCTTATCTTCTATTGTAGAATTTGCAAAATCCGTACGTCCGCCCATAAATCCGTTCGCAAGGTCAGCTCCCTGAATAATCGCAGGGCTTCTTAACATCTCATGGACTTCAATTGCTGCCTTAACCTGGCATACAGCGTTTACGTTAAATGCGCCCTGCGCATAACCATTCTTATCTGCTGCATCTAAAATTGCTCTCATTGGTACTAACATTGTAATTTTTCCTCCTTCTCATCCGTTGCTTTTATCAGTTAAAAGAAATCATCTTTGGTAAATCTCCACCAATCAATGGCTTACACCATTCTTTAAATGCTTCTGTCACTCCATTGCCTTCCTCATTAATAAACTCATCCGGCATGGTCCGCTCATACATCATAACCTGATCAATGTCTGCTAAAAACGGTTTTATCTCATAAGGCTTTGTGGAAACACGCTCAAATGCAACCATCTTACCTGATTCACCATTCATAATTGCTTCACATGCAAGTTTTCCTGCAAGTTCTGCCTCCTCACGGTCAACCGGACTTTGAACATGTGCCGCTGCACGTCCTACAATTCCCGGTTTCTCGCCTCTTGCTTTATATCCAAGCTTCTTAATAACAAGATTGGCAAGATGTTCACTGACATCTCCAAAATATGTCGCACGTCCGACTTTAAATACCGGTTCTACGATTGGCTTTCCGTCTTTATCCCTTAAGCCCTCACTGGCGACTACAACAATTCCGCTCTTCTTCTCTAAAAGCTTCTTCACATCGGAAAGGAACTTGTCCTCATCAAACGGACGCTCCGGGAGATAAATAAGATCCGGTCCGACGCCGTCTCCGTCATCTGCCAGGGCACTTGCAGCTGTTGTCCATCCGGCATTCCGTCCCAATGCTTCCACAACTACCACATGAATTGGCAGTCCCTTTACATCCGCTGCAACTTCCTTTACACTCTGTGCCATATAACGTGCAATGCTTCCGTATCCAGGACTATGGTCTGTGATTGCAATATCATTATCATGTGTCTTTGGAATGCCCATCACACGAATGTCAAGTCCTTTTGCCTGGCAGTTTTTATATAGCTTTCCACAGGTATCCATACTGCCATTTCCACCATTAAAAAGGACATATCTGATATTCTTCTTCTGCAGCACTTCAACCATCCTGTCATATTCCGGCTGTTCAATCTGATCCCTTGAAGTTCCTATTGCACTTCCCGGGGTATTGAGTAAAAGTTTTAACTTTTCATCCGGAATATTTTCCAACTCAATAAGTTCTTCTCTCATCAATCCGCCGGTACCGTTCTTTGCTGCATAGATATGTTCAATTTCCTTATACTTTTTTGCTTCTTTCACTGCACCATACAGTGAAGCATTGATTACAGATGTCGGTCCACCGCCATGCACAATCAAAATATTGTCTCCCATAGTTTCCTCCTTCTGTACTAAAGTATCTGCTTGCTACTATCATTTTTGATGTTTTAAGTATATCACATTTATCACAAAATTTGCGCAATATTTACGCAAACGTTTGTTATTTTTATACAAGAAAAAAAGTTTTTAGGAAATCATCATCGCACGCAGCACACCCACACATGCATACTCTCTTTTTCCGGCACCCATTCCAATTTTTTCAATTGTAAACTGCTCCGGAAGCTGCTTACTCGTACAAAGTGCGGCTGCGATTGCTGCTCCTGTCGGTGTTACAAGTTCCCCTTCCACATCTGTGATATGCAGTTTCAAATGATTACCCGAAACAATATTTGCTACTGCCGGAACCGGAATCGGTAATAAACCATGCTGACATCTCACCATGCCGCTTCCCTCATTTAACTGCGGCACATACACTTCTTCCAGATTCAGGCTGTCTGCACACACCGCTGCTGCAATGATATCAATGATGGAATCCACTGCTCCCACCTCATGAAAATGCACCTGGTCTAACGAAACTCCATGCGCTTTTGCCTCCGCATCTGCCAGGATATCCACGATTCTTCTGGCAAGTTCTTTTGCACTGTCTGTCATGCTGGCATTATCTATAATATGTAAGATGTCAGCCGGACTTCTGTGTTCATGATGGTGATGATGTTCTCCATGTATGTGGTCTTCTTCACGATGACAGCCGCCTTCATGATGTTTGTCTTCACCATGACTGTGCCCATCATGATGATGTCCGTGCAGATATTCCATATCATGGTCATGGTTTTCATGCTCTTTGTCTAAAATCACATCAAAATCACAGGCATCCAGTCCTGATTTTTTCACTCTGCTGATTTTTGTCTCAAATCCTGTTACCGGAAGACTTTTTAAAGCTTCCTCCAGTCTGCTTTTATCTGCCCCAAGGTCAAGCATTGCTGCGACGAACATATCTCCACTAATTCCACAACCGCATTCCAGATATAATTTATTTCCCATTTTGTTTTCCCCCGTAACTGTTCTTTTTCTACCTGTATCATAACATAATTTTCATAAAAAAGAACGCAAACTATTCTCAAACGTTTGCATTCTTTTTCTTCTCTTTATATCTGGCTTTCAGAAAATCTGTATGTTCCCTTTCTACAGCAAATATATCCTTTAAGATTATACCAGCACCAATCCTATCAATCTGTTATATTTTAAAACAAATGCTCAATATTTAATTCTTTAATAATCTGCACAATCTCCTTCGTCCTGCTGCATCCAAATTTCCGCAGCAGACCTTTAATCTGTGTCTTTATCGTGCTCACTTCTACACATCGTGCCTCCGCTATCTCATGCACTTTATATCCCTGTAAAAGAAATTTTATCATTTCACGCTCTGTTGATGTCAGTTTTGAAATATTATTGATAAAGAACAGTAAACTTCTCTCACTCTTTTGCAGCCTTGCATATTCCTGCATGACTGTATCATGAATTTTTGTTGACATAACAGGATTTCCCTTTAATGCACAGCGGATATGATATAGTATCTCTTCGTCCTCACATCCTTTTACGAGATAGTCAAGTGCACCTGCTCCCATAGCAGTGACAATCATTTCCTGTGTCTCATGTGCAGTAAGAAATATCACTTCTGCCTCCGGGTTTTCATCCCTGATTTCTTCTGTTGCCACAATCCCCGCATTCATAGTTTCCATCTCTATGTCCATTAAAATCAAATCGTACTCTACTGTCTTTGCAAGGCTTACAATTTCTTTTCCGGAAGCCGCACAGCCAACGACTTCCATATCTCTCTGATTATTAATCAGGTCTGTCAAATCTTCTCTAAGCAGCTGGAAATCATCTGCAATTAATATTTTTCTCTTTTCCGGCATAAAACTTCCTTCTTCCTCTATTGGTATTTCGGCAGCAAAATATAAAAACTGCTTCCTTTTCCCTGCTCGCTCTCTACACGCATACTTCCCAAATGACTTTTCACAACCTCTCTTACATAATAAAGCCCCATTCCCC